>ONPH01000022.1 GCA_900319655.1 uncultured Eubacteriales bacterium | reverse complement strand
GCCCAGGGTCAGGCTTTCCACGCCTGCGTTTTGAAACGCCTTTATCATTTTAATCTGATTATATTCCTGGATTTCGTCAATTTCCTTTAGCTTATCCGCGCAAAGCTCCATCGCTTTTTCGGACGCCTGAAGGATTTTTTCGTCTATATCAAAAAATTTCAAATTCTCACCTTACAAAATAGTATTCGCGCCATACGCCGTATTCCTCAAATCCGAGGTTCTTATAAAAATCAACATTGGCGTTTTGCGCTCTGTGAAGATAAACGGCTTTATTTTCGGCAACAAGCAAATTTGTTATATATTTAATCAGCGCAGAGCCAAAACCCCTTCTGCGGTAATCGGGATCGCACGAAACAGCGCCTAAAACCGCGCCTGTATCGCTTTCGGCAACCGTCATAGCCGAAGCGACGCATATTCCGTCCTCCTCAATGCCGACAAGCCGTGCGGTGTTGTGGCGGAGCTTGTGATTTACGTCAACATAAAAATCGTCAAACGGCGGAGGAGTGAAATTTTCATCCGCGGATTTTACTATCATATCATAGACAGCTTTGATGTCGGGCTCTGAAAAGATGAGTTCGTTTTCTTCATCTTCAAACGAGGTCGTTCTGACGAGGACAGTACCCGAGATAGTCTTACAGCCGTTTAATTCGAGCTGATATTTTCCGTCGCAAATAACCGCCGAAGCCCCTGCTACACGCATAAATGACGATACCTCGTCAATATCACTTTGCTCTGTCAAAAATAAAATAAAATTTGAACCGTTGCGTGCGATTGCGCCTGTGTATTCTTCGTCATCATTTTGCAACAGCCAGTAATCGACAAATACAAGGTCGGGGCTGTAGCTGTTGTAAAGCGAAATTATACGGCAGGCAAACGGATCTGTCGGTGAAATACCGTTTACTATATTTATAAAATTGTCAGCTTCTAAGGCTGAAATAATCATTTAATACACCTGTTATTCAAAAATTTGCGTGCAAAGGTCTCGCACCAAGGTCAAAATACTCTCGCAGTCAGCTTTGTTTGCGGTACAATTTGGAGCGTGAAGGTATCTGCATGCGAGTGATACCGCCAAGGTGCGTACTCCTCCCCTGCTCTTGTGGATTTCTCCCGAGTCATTTCCGCCTGCGACAGCGCGCTTGTACTGAGCGTTTACGCCGAGCTTTTCGGCGCTTTCGAATGCGAGCTTCACAAGCTCTTTATCGTAGATTGTGCGCCTGTCCATAAATGAGATAACAGCGCCTTTTCCGAGATTGCAAACCTGTTTTGAGCTGTCTACCTCGGGAATATCGGCGGCGGTTGTGGTCTCAACAACAATCGCGTAATCGGGGTTTACGGTATACGCGGCTACCTTTGCGCCGCGCAGTCCGACTTCCTCCTGAACCGCAAATGTAAAGTAAGCGTCGTAATCGAGCTCGCTTTTAATAAGCTCAATCAGCACAAGACAGCCGAAACGGTCGTCAATTGCCTTTGAGGTAATCGTATAATCGTTCTCGGTAAACTTTGAGTCAAAGGTTATGCTGTCGCCGTAATTGACATATTTCTCGGCTTCTTCTCTGCTGTCTGCGCCGATGTCAATGTACATATCGCTTATCTCTGGGATGGCTTCTCTCTCGTCACCCTTCGTGAGATGAACCGGCTTAATACCGATTACTCCCGATAAGGCTTTTTTGCCTATATTCACGCGCTTGCCAGGCAGAATTCTGCGGTCAAGACCGCCAATTTCGTCAAATTTTATAAAGCCGTCGGATGTTATATCCGTCACCATCAAGCCTACCTCATCCATATGAGCGGAGAGCATAAGCTTTTTCGGTGCAGGTTTTTTGCCTTTTTTGAAAGCTATAAGATTACCGAGGTTGTCGATTTTTATATCATCGGCGCAGTCCTTTATTTCAGACAGAATAATATCCCTGACGCTGTTTTCATCACCCGAAACCGAACGCGCTGAGCAGAGCTTTTTCAGAAGTTCATAATCAATCATCAAAAGCACCTCCGCTCATGATATATTCGTAAATCAACTCGGCTGTCGCCTTGACGTCAGACAGGCTGATAACCTCAGACTGAGTATGCATAAAACGCTCGGGGATTGAAACGAGAGCGGTTTTAACTCCTCTTTTGCTTACCGAGATATGGTCGGCATTTGTGCCTGTTGAACCTGAGAGCGGTTCAAGCTGATACGGAATGTTTTTCTTTTTTGCAAGTGAAATAAGCTTGTTTGTCATCGCTTTATTGAGTACGGGAGAAATGCCGATCATAGTACCTTTTTGCAGCTCAACAGAAGCGTACTGACCTGAGATATCGGGCTGATTTGCAAAGCTTACGTCTACAATAACCGCTTCATCCGCTTCGGTATTATACGCGCCAGTAACAGCTCCTGTTCCGAAGGTTTCCTCCTGAGCGCTGAGCAAAATCACTACCTTATAATCGCAGGCTTTATCCTTAAGCAAGTCTGCAAGGTAAATGAGCGCAGCCGCTCCGCACCTGTTGTCGAGCGCAGGTGAAGTGATTTTATCGCCCAAGAGTTCCTTTGGCTCTGAAACAAAGGTCAGCTTGTCGCCTATTTTAATATGCTTTTTCAGCTCGTCGCCGGGCATAGCGAAGTCTACCCATGTTTTGGAAATCGGCGTTGCCTTGTCCTCACTGCCGTTTATCAGGTGAGGCGGCATACAGCAGACAGTACCGCGCGTTCCGTCCTCGGTAACAAGCACGGTGTCCTGCAATACTCTTACGTCAATTCCGCCGCATTTATCGACCTTTGCAAAGCCGTCGTCAGTAATATCGGTGACAATCAGCCCTATACGGTCGAGATGAGCGTCGAGCAGGATTGTTTTATACCCACGCAAATTGCCTGTCACGGCGTATAGATTGCCGTTGTGGTCGGTTGTGACATCTGCAATATCACTTAAATATTTTCCGGCTAAATCAAACGCGGATTCCTCGCTGCCCGATACGCCGTAAGCCGAGCACAAATCAAAAATCAGTTGCTTAATATCCATAAAGTCTTACTTTAAGCCGTTAACAATTGACTTAAAGTGGTTACCTCTTTCTTCAAAATTCTTGTAAAGACCAAAGCTTGCGCTCGCCGGAGAAAGCGAAACAATATCGCCCTTGACAGCATATTTCTTTGCCTCGGCAACAGCCTCTTCCATATTTGTAACGGTTATAATCTTGATTGCATTTTCGTCGTAGTTATCGGCATTTTTAACAGCCGCTTCAATCTTCGGAGCGGTGTCACCGAGCAACACGAGAACCTTGACTTTTTTGTTAATTACAGGGCCGAGCGGCTCATAAGGAATATGCTTGTCGTAGCCGCCTGCGATGATAATAATTTTCTCATCATAGAGCGAGAGCGTACCGAGAGCGGTTCTTGTGGGGCTTGAAGCGATGGAATCGTTGTAGTACTTAACTCCGTCAAGCTCACGGACAAACTCCGCTCTGTGAGCAACTCCGCCGAAGGTCTTTGCAACGCTCTTGATAGTCTCCGCGCTGACAAGTCCCCAAACTGCCGAGATTGCCGCAAGGTAATTCTCTACATTGTGCATACCGGGAATTTTGATATCAGAGATATCCATAATCTCGGTTTTGTTACCGTAATCGCTGTAGACAATAGTTGTTCCGTCGAGATATGCGCCGTTGAAAAGCTCCTCTTTTACGCTGAACTTTGCAAGCTGACCGCGGACATCCTTAGAAAAGCTGTTCGCGATTTCGTTGTCGAGGTTAACTACCGCCTTGCCGAATGCGTTTTGATGTAAAATCAAATTCTTCTTCGACTCAATGTATTCGTCCATATCCTTGTGCCAGTCAAGGTGATTAGGCGCAAGGTTGGTGACTACCGCGATATCGGGGCTTTTGCGCATTGTGATGAGCTGAAAGCTCGAAAGCTCTACAACTGCGTAATCGTCATCGTTTACGCTCTCAATCTCGGGCAAAAGCGGCTTGCCGATGTTTCCGCCGAGGTGGACGGTCTTACCCTCTGCTTTTAAGAGTTCCGAGATAATCGTTGTTGTCGTCGTCTTGCCGTCTGAGCCGGTTACGGCGATAATCTTGCACGGACAAAGGTCGAAGAAAACTTCCATTTCAGAGGTCAAGACCTTGCCGTTTTCCTTAAGCGCTAAAAGCTCAGGCTTGTCGGGCTGTGTTCCGGGGCTGCGGAAGATGATATCAGCGTCGATATTCTTTAAGTAATCGTCGCCCAAGAGCAGCTTTGCACCGTACTGCTTTGCCTTTTCGCCGTTCTCTCCTAATTTTTCAAGCGGCTGACGGTCGCAGGCGATAACCTCTGCTCCCTTATCCGAAAAAAGCTTGATTAAGGGCAGGTTGCTTGTGCCGATGCCGATAAAAGCTACCTTTTTGCCCTTAACGCTGTTAAAAAATCTATCTGTTTGAGTGCTCATAGATATCCCTCGTTTACTAATTATTCACATCATAATATTATACATTCTTATAGAAAAAATTTCAACCTTAAACGTGATATTGCAATAATATTGAAATATTTTTTATTTAATGTTAAAATATGTACGGTGATATTATGCTTTATGATTTTATTTTGGCTGACAAAAATTCAAAAATGCCGATGTACAGGCAGATTTATATTTCTGTCAGAAATGCGATTGAAAACGGCAATCTAAAAAAGGAAACTAAGCTGCCGTCGGTCAGGAAGTTAAGCGCTGAGCTTAATGTTTCCAAAACTACGGTTTTATCGGCATACGACCAGCTTTGCGCCGAGGGATATATTAAAACCAAGCCTCAGAGCGGTTATTTTGTCGCTGCTGAATTTAAGGATATGCCTAAGCTGCCCGACGAAGCAGATTATAATTCTGAATTAAAAAATAAAATCCACAAGTATGATTTTTCTTCCAAAAGCATTGACGAGAGCATAATCAACCTCACCGAATGGAAAAAGAATATTAAGGACGTAATTAACCGCAACTATCTTCTCACCTCTTACGGTGATGTTCAGGGCGAGGAAGCGCTCAGGCTGGCACTTCAAAGGTACGCGCTCGGTACAAGGAGCGTTAACTCGCGCGCAGATAATATTGTAGTTGCCGCAGGAACTCAGGCAATTTTATATATTTTATGCTCAATTTTAGGCTGTAACAAAAAAATCGCCGTCGCCAAGGACAGCTTTGTTCAGTCGGAATTTGTATTTAAGAGCTTTGACTACGATATAAATTACTTTGAATGTGACAAATACGGAGCGACAATTAATTCTCTCGAAAAAATCAACCCCGATATTCTCCTGATTAATCCGAACTTTACCGAGCCCGACGGCGCTAATATGCCCGTTACAAGAAGGCTTGAAATTATTAACGGCGTAAAAGCTAAGGGCGCGCTTATTATTGAGGACGATTTCAACGGAGAGTTGAGATACAGCACTCACCCTATGCCGTGCGTGCAAAACTACGACACCGAAAATACAGTATATATCGGCTCGTTTTCTAAGGTGCTTTTGCCGTCGGTCAGAATAAGTTATATGGTTCTTCCCGACAGGCTGATGAAAAAATACAGAGAGATTAAATCTCTCACCAACCAGACAGCTTCGAAAACCGAACAGCTTGCACTTGCAGGGTATATCAACACAGGCAAAATTGACGTTCACCTAAGAAAAGCGCGCCGCGTTTATCTTGAAAAGAGCAAAACAGTTATAAAGAGCGTTGAAAAGCACTTTAAGGGCTGTGAATTTGTATTTAACGAAACTTCGCTTTATGTTAAAATCAAGCTGAATTTTGACATTGACCGCGAGAAAGTCGAAAAGGATTTTGCCGATAATTCGATTTGCGTAATGCCGACGAAAAAGGGTGAGCTCGGTTTGAGCTTTTCGGGAATTCCAAACGACAAAATTGACGAGGGAATTCGCCTGATAAGCGAGATTATAAACAAAAATAAGCGCTGACATCATACGATGCCGGCGCTTTTTGTGTTATGTACCGAAAACTACGTCCGCTTCCTTAAGTCTGCAATAGTTTTTGTCACCCTCGGGGTAAGTTTCAAAAACACCGCCGACGGTTACGGGTGTGCCTACCGACGGATAATCGTCGGGGGATTTGTGCTCGCCCTTCCAGCTGAACTCAATTCCGCTTGAACAGCAGGCTGTCGCGTCCTGGATAATGCAGGCGTAGTAATATGTGCCTGTATTGATGTCGGTATAAACGTCAAAAGTACCCTGCATTTTGACGGTCTTTCCGATGTACTTTTCGGGGGTTGATACCATAGCCGCAACCTCAGAATATACCATATTGCTATTGAGTGCGGTGAGGTCAACCTCAGCTTCATAATCAAGCTCGGGATATTTGATATTTGCCGCAGCTGCGGTGGTTTGAGGTACAGTCACCGAACCAACGGTTGTCGGCTGGGTTTCAGCAGCGCTTGAAAGAATATCAGCTACTCCCTGCCCGTTTGATTTTGAAGTTTTGTTTTCTGCCGAATTACCTGAACATCCCGCTGCTCCGATTGCGATAATCACTGCAAAAAGCAAACAAATCAGTTTTTTCATCTTACTTTCTCCCTAATAAACCCAATTAACCAAAAAACAAAGAATACTACAATATCAACGGCTACGATTGTTGAGCCGACAGGCGTACCCTTTGGCGTGATGATAGAAATTATAATGCCGAGTGCCGCGCAGATTACCGAAAGACAAGCCGAGCAGATTGTCACCGACTTAAAGCTCTTGAACACGCGCATTGCCGAAAGCGCAGGGAAAATAACCAGTGCCGAAATAAGCAACGATCCTACAAGGTTCATCGCAAGGACGATGATTACCGCTATGATCACCGCGATAATAAGGTTATATACGCTTACCTTTGTGCCTGTTGCTCTGGCAAAATTCTCGTCAAAGGTGACGGAGAAAATCTTGTTATAGAAGAATATGAACGCGAACAATACGATTACCGATAGGATAATACATACCCAAACTTCAAGCTCGCTTAAAGTGAGGATTGAGGTTGAGCCGAACAGCGTTGTGCAGACATCGCCCGAAACATTTGACGATGTGCTGAACACATTCATCAATAGATAACCGATTGCGAGCGCTCCTACCGAAATCATCGCCACAGCCGCGTCGCCTTTTATTCTCGCGTTGCTTCCTGTTCTTAAAAGTAAAATCGCGCTGATAATCGTGACAGGCATTATAATCAGCATATCGTTGGTAATTCCTGCAACAGCCGCAACTGCCATTGCTCCGAACGCTACGTGTGAAAGTCCGTCGCCAATGAACGAAAAACGCTTTAATACGAGGGTTACGCCTAAAAGCGACGAGCAGAGCGCGATTAAAATTCCGACAATAAGCGCGTATCTCACGAAAGGATACTGCATATAAGCAATTAACTGATTTATCATCAGAACAGCCCCCTTTCAGCGCCGAAACGGCTGTCGAGGTACTGCTGACGGGTTCCGAAGAAGGTTTCGTTGCCGATATGAAGGATATGCGTAGAATATTTAAGCGCCGCTTCAATATCGTGTGAAATCATTATTATTGTGATTTTATCCTTTTTATTCAGTCCTTCAATCAGGGTGTACATATCAGCCGTGACCTTTGGATCGAGCCCTGCAACAGGCTTGTCGAGCAGGAGCATTTTTTGAGTTGCGCAGAGTGCACGAGCCAAAAGAACCCTTTGCTTCTGACCGCCCGAAAGCTCGCGGTAACAGCGGTTTTGTAAATCTTCAATTCCCATACGTCTGATGTTTTCAGCCGCTCGCTGTTTTTCCTGCTTTGTGTAGAAAGGTCGAAGTCCGCATCTTCCCTGATTGCCCGAAATTACAATTTCACGGACGGAAGCCGGAAAATCCTTTTGAACAACGTTCTGCTGAGGAAGATAACCGATTTCGGTCTGTAAAAGTCCGTCGCCTGTTATAACCTTGCCGCTCATGGGCTTTTTAAGTCCCAGAACGGTTTTCATCAGCGTTGATTTGCCCGAGCCGTTCTCACCGACTATGCAAAGATAATCGCCTGAGTTTACCTCGAAGCTTAGATTGCTTAAAATTTCCTTGCCCTCATAACCGAGGGTTAGGTTTTGACAGCTTAACTGTGCCATTAAATTACCCCTTTACCGCCTGCGTAAATACAGCGAGATTGCTCTCCATTATACTCAAATAGGTCTTTCCGTCCTCAATGTCCTTTTTGTTAACGGACTGCATTGAATTGAGCTCCAAAATTTGGGCGTTCTTTTGATTTGAAGTCTGCAAAACGGTGTTTGCGATTTTGCCGTCCGAGCCGTCAATCTTCATAAGCGCAGGAAGCTTTAATTCATCGAGCTTTTTCGCGAGGAATGCTACGGTTTCAAAGCTCGCCTCGGATTCCGCGGAACAGCCTGAAAACGCCGCGTAATACTTCAAATTATAATCGTCAATCAAATATCTAAACGGAAAACGGTCGGCAAAAATCAGAGTATCATACTTTGCACTGTCTCTGACAGCCTTATACCGAGCGTCAAGCTCGTTAAGCTTTTTAAGATAATTCTCTGTGTTCTTGCTGTAAAGTTCCTTATTCTTTGCGTCTTTTTCGCTGAGCTTATCTGAAATTTTTCCACAGACCATTGAGGCGTTTTTGAGCGAAAGCCAAACGTGCTCATCAAGCTCAACTTCTTCCTCAGCTTCCTCTTTGCCGTCTTTTTCTTCATGTTCCGCCTGCATACCCTCAACGGTTTCTTCCTCTTTTGCCTTAGTGCCGAGGATATCGAGCAGGTTAATTACGGTCATTTCCTTATTAGTAGCGCCTTTTAGCGCGTCGTCAACCCATTTGTCGGATTCTCCACCGACATAAATAAAGACGTCGCAGCTTGATATTTTTACAATATCCTCCGCTGTGGGCTGATAGCTGTGCAAATCCGCACCGTTTTCGAGCAGTAATGTGATGTTTACATCCTCAGCGCCTGAGGTGATATTGCTCACCCAATCGTACTCGGGGAAAATCGTGGTGACAATATTCAGCTTTCCTTCGTCCTTTGCAGGCGCTGAAGAACAGCCTCCAAATATTGTTGCAGCCATAGTTACGGCTAATATTAACGCTAAAAATCTTTTCATAATTACTCCAATCAATTATTTTTACAATCCTTACAAACGCCGTAAAGCACGGTTTCGGATTTATCTATTGTAAAATCGTCGCTCTGTGCGAGGGTGTTAATCAGCATATCGGCACATTCTGCGTTCATATGGTAGGTTTTTCCGCACTTTTTGCAGGACAAATGCAGACATTCTCTGCACTTATGAGCGTCGGTATAAAGATAATACACCTCGCGCGTGCCGCTTTTGCTAACTCGTCTTACCTTGCCTTCCTTTTCAAGGTCGGAAAGATTGCGGTAAACCGCGCTAATGCTCACGCCCATACCGCCGAGCTCGGATTCGATTATCTTTGCAGAGAGTTCCTCGTCGGCGTGCTGTTCAAGAAAAGCAAGAAGGTTTTTGCGTTGCTTTGTCATATATTTTGGCATAATTACACTCCAATTTGCGAATTATTCGCAAATAATTATATCAAACAAAAATAGAAAAGTCAATAGATTTGCGAATAATTCGCAAATTCACATTGATAAAAAATGCGCTGCAAAAGCTGCAACGCATTATTTTTGTGATATTAAAAACACCTTTGGATTGACTTGTAATCGCCGAGCACAAGCAGCGTGTTATCAGAGGTTAGCACGGTGTCGGGCTGAACAACAAAGTCCAAGTTCTCTGTGGTTTTGATTCCGATGATTGTAAGATTGTGCTTTTTTCTTACATCGAGCTGCAAAATGGTCTTTCCAACCCAGCTCTCGGGAACGGAAACCTCATAGATGGAATACTTGTCGTCAAGCGCAACATAATCGAGTATATGGTCACTGCTGTAGCGGATTGCCGCCCAGTTTGCAACCTGCTTTTCGGGATAAACCACCTTATCCGCGCCGTTTCTGAGGAGAAAACGCTCCTGTCCGTCGCGTTCCGCACGAGCTACTACCAAGCTTGCGCCGAGTTCTTTTAAAAGGTATGTCGTCTCGAGAGAGCTCTGAAAATCGTTGCTGATTGTTACAAAGCAAACGTCAAAATTATCTACGCCTAACGAGCGGAGAAAAGCCTCGTTTGTGCTGTCTCCGATTTGAGCGTCGGTGACGATATCAATCGCGTCGTTTACCCTTTGCTCGTCAATATCAATACCGAGAACCTCATGACCGAGCTTGTTGAGCTGCTCAGCGATATGCTTACCAAATCTGCCGAGACCTATAAGTAATATAGATTTCATATATTTCTCCTTTATCCTACAATGATTTTTTCCTGAGGTAATTTAGAAAGCTTTTTGTTAGGTGATGACAAAGCGGCGTAGATGACTGTAAGTCCGCCAACTCTGCCGAGGAACATAAGAACTACGAGAATAATCTGCGAAGCTATACCGATATACGGTGTAATTCCAAGTGTGCAGCCTACCGTGCCGACAGCCGAAGCGGTCTCAAACAAGCAAACGCCGAAAGGCAGTCCCTCTATCATACAGATTGCCGCCGCGCTGATAAAGCACAGTGTTATATACAGAGAAAAAACTGTTGTCGCGGTTTTTACCGCCGAGGATTCAAGCCTTCTGCCGAAGCACTCGGGGTCTTCCTTGCGCCTAAAGATCGATATAGCGTTGAAAAACAGCACTGCGATTGTGGTGGTTTTCATACCGCCTGCCGTTGAACCGGGCGAACCGCCGACGAGCATCAATCCGATGAACACTGCCTGACCAATTACCGTCATTGAACCGAGGTCGAGCGAGTTAAAGCCTGCGGTTCTGGTCGTTACCGACTGGAACAGTGAGCCTAAAACCCTTTCGCCCATCGGATGGTCAGCGAAATCGTTAAGGAAAAAAAGTACCGCAGGAATTAAAATTAATACACCTGATGTAACTAAAACAATTTTACTTTGCAGTCTGTACCGTCTTAAACGGAACTTGTGCTCGACAACATCCTTCCACGTTAGAAAACCGATACCGCCGACAATGATTAACAGCATTAATACTATATTAATAAGCGGATTTGCCGAATACGCTGTGACAGAGGAAAACTTACTGTCGGGTTTTCCCATAAGGTCAAAGCCTGCGTTGCAGAATGCAGAAATTGAATGGAAAATCGACATCCAAATCCCTCTCAAGCCATAATCGCTGATAAACACAGGGCTCATCGCCAATGCTCCTGCAAATTCAATAATCAAAGTGCCCTTTAAAACAAACCGCGTCATTCTTACAATTCCGCCTACGCTTGGAGCGGAGATTGCGTTTTGCATTGTGCTCCTCTGACCAAAGGAAATTTTCCTTCCCGAGAGCATCGCGACGGTTGCAACCATTGTCATTACACGACAAGACCGGTCACGCATACCGCCGAGGTCGCGGTGAAAAGGGTTTGATTAAACGGCGTAACAATTCCGCTTCGCGAGGAAATCGGAAGCATTAAAATTAACGCTCCTGCGAAAATAACTCCTAAAAATCCTAATATTATAATTTGAAATGACGTCAGCCGTCTTTTTTTAGCTGTTGAGTTCATAAGACTGCACCTAAAAAATATTATCTTTTGTATTTTATTTATTCTTTAATGTAGTTACTGAAGAAACAAGCATTCGACGAATTTCAATAATACTACTTTTAAGATTATCGAAATCTTCTTTAGACAAACAATTAGTTTCATATAGCAGTTCAATCCAGTAATCACTTTCATTACACTCTTTTAAACTTATTTCGAATTTAGAAATAAAATCTTTGCTTCCTTGAGCATACTGCGCTTCATGGATGTTTGCTCCAACAGATGTACCGCTTCGCAAAAGTTGATTGACCAGAACATGTTCAACGTGATTAGTTTTTAGTTTTCTACAAATAAATACAACTTGTTTAGCAAATTCTTTAGATTTAGTTCGCAGAATGCTGTCTTTCATAGTAAACCTCATCATTAGTCTTTGGTTGTGTTACTGTAAAAAACGATGCGAAGCATCTCATAACTTGGCATAGACAATCATAACTGGTAACACGCGAAAAAACCTATAGTTATCAGTTGAGAGTTATGATTACGCTACGCGTAAGTTATAATATGAAAGCTTTCGCGTTCATAGTTGAGCCGCTTTGCGGCTCATTCCCACTCCACCGTGCCCGGGGGCTTACTAGTTATGTCGTAAACTACGCGGTTAACCTGATTAACCTCGTTGATAATTCTGTTTGAAACTCTGCCGAGAAATCAGGTTTCAGACTTTTTTGTTATATTGTGAATTTTCTCCTTGACAAAAGTTTTCATGCGAAAACCGCATCTGCAAATTCGCCATCTGGAAGGATAACCGCTTCTTTACCGGCAAGGGCAAGGAAGTGACCAAAGAGCTGGTATCCGAGCTGCTGGAAAAGCGCCGGGTGGATATGACCGGGCTGGTGTCCGAAAAGACTGGCAAGGTGTATGACGCCACGGTGCTGCTTTTCACCGACAGCGAAGGCCGCGCCCGCTTCAAGCCTCGGAAATACACAGACCGGGAAGGCAATGAGCGAGAGGCGAACGACGTAGATAAATTCTACGATTACGATCCGGCATTCTTCCAGAGCAGGAAGACGAGCAATGGGGGAGGCGGCTGGACGCCGGGCAGCTTCTGATGCAGGATCGGCCGTATCAGAAAGAGGCCATCGCCGCCA
>ONPH01000050.1 GCA_900319655.1 uncultured Eubacteriales bacterium | reverse complement strand
ACCGATCCTGTTAACAAGGTTGTTCTTGATATTATTCCTAAAAGATACGAAAGCTACTTAACTAAGTATTTTCTAAACTTCAATCGTTCTGAACGTGAAAGAGTTAAAACCTTTGTCAGCGATATGTGGAAGCCGTATTCCTCCCTTGCCTCTAAGCTGTTCAGAAAAGCTGAACAGGTTGTTGATAAATATCACTGGATACGGCAAGTTTTCTGGGCTTTTGATGCCGTCAGAAAAGAAGTACAAAACAATTTACATAAAGAATATCGTAGGTATTTTAAAAAATCTCGCTTTCTCTTAATGAAACGCTTTGACAAATTAACTGACGAACAAAAGCAACAGGTGAATATTATGCTCTATGTTTCTCCGGCTTTATCAACCGCTCACTTTTACAAAGAAGAATTCCTGAAAATACTAGACTGTGACGACAGAGATTCTGCTAAGGAAACTATGTCAGAGTGGGTAGACTCTGCTTTAGACTGTGGATTACCAAGGTTTAAAAAATGTGCTGAAACAATGATTAATTGGATGACCGGTATTCTTAATTCTTTCTCAACTCCTGTTACTAACGGCTTTACAGAAGGTTGTAATAACAAAATCAAAGTTCTTAAACGAAACGCTTACGGTTATCAGAATTTCAATAGATTTCGCAATCGTATTCTTCATATGTTTTCTTACAAACAACTTGATAATATCAAACAAGCGACAGCTTTTTAGCCATCGCTTGTCTATATATACTATTTCATTTTATTTGGGTTTACCCCAACTATTGACACAGAGCCCCCTTTATTTTGCTCACAAATCGCCTGTGGCGCGTTTTATTTGATTTTTCGATTACTTTTCTCGACAAAGCAACCAAACCGCACACAGAGGCGAAACAATGCGGAGACAGTTTCTTGCTGTTGTCACACAAAAGGATAGGACAGTTTCTTCATGATTCCGTCCCTGTTCTTTTACTTTACTGTTATTTTCACAATCGCCTTAGCGTTTTTGTGCGAGAACGTTACCGTGGCTTTCCCCCGCTTTTTCGCTTTAAGCTTACCGCTTTTTGTCACCTTGACAACTTTCGGATTGTCGGAAACGATAGTCGGAGTTTTGCCGACCTCGGAATAGTAAAGCATATAGGTGTAGCCCTTTTTAAAGGTTTCCTTATAGCGGTTAACAATCTTTTTAACATAAACTTTGAGCTTGAAGCTGAGGGTTTTACCGTTAACTTTTGCCTTTATAACGGTATTGCCGACCTTTTTGGTTGTAATTACTCCGTCGGATGTGATTTTGGCGACTTTCGGCTTGCTTGAGGAATATTTTATCTTAGTTGCGGCGCCTTTTACGTCAATTTTAAAAGTACTGTTTTTCTCAGCTTTCTTTTTCTTTCCAATGATTTTCGGGTTAGATGTTACCGTAATTTTATACTCAAGCGTCTTGCCATTTTTCAGTTTTGCAGTTATCACAGCATTACCTTTTGTTAACGCGGTAATCGTCTTGTCTTTAACCTTTGCCACCTTCGGAGCGGAGGACTGCGCGGATTCAAGCTCCGTACCCTTTATGCTAATGCTCATAGTCTCGCCCGCTTTGAGCTTGTATTCTGTATCGGCAGCATTTACGTTAATCAAGGTTATACCAAATAACATAGCAACTGTTAAAAATATACTAATAAATTTTTTCATAAAACACCTCTGTAAAACTGTGCCTCTCTAAACGGGTCAGTGCTCAGAGAGGCATAAGAAGGAGTGATTCTCTGAATCACCTTTTAAACAACTTTAACTTTTATTTTAAACACCACGCCGTTAACCTTGAGGGTTACGACGGCTTTGCCTTTGTTTTTATACGCTTTGATAGTCAACTTTTTAGCTGATAGCTTTGAGATAATCTTGGCGATTTTTTTATTTGAGGTTTTGTATTTATTATTAACGCTTGAAGCTTTACCTGTAATTTTAACAATAAGTTTTTTATTTCGCTTTACTGAATAGGTAATCTTCTTATTATAATTTTTCTTCCCGATTTTTATTATCGGTGAGGATATAACCTTGACCTTGCAGGTGAGCTTTTTGCCGTTTGTCAGCGTTGCGGTAACAACAGCGTTTCCTTTTTTAAGAGCAGTTACCTTGCCGTTCTTTACGGTTGCTACCGACTTTTTCGAGGATTTCCAGCTCTTGACCTTTCCATCTGTTACCTTGAGGGTCGCGGTTTTTCCGGCTTTGAGCATAAAACTCGTTTTAATGAGCTTTGGCTCGGAAAACGTCGGCTTGTTAACCACGCCTGTTGTCGGCTCGGTCACGTCTGTCGAAGCTGCTGTCTCTGTTTCGGTAGGCTCTGCTGTTTCGGGAAAAGGCTCGGTAGTGACAGCTTCGGAGGTTGGCTGTACGGTTTCAGCGGGATTGGTAACCTCTGAGGAACCCGTTTCACTCGGCTCGGTTGAAGCGGGCTCGGTCGCGTCTGTCGGAGCTGTTGCTGTCACCGTTTGAGTGGGCTCTGCCGTTTCAGAAATCGGCTCGGTTGTGACAGTTTCGGAGGTTGGCTGTACGGTTTCGGTGGGATTAGTAACATCTGAGGAGCTCGGCTCACTCGGCTCGGTTGAAGCAGGCTCGGTGGAGACCGTTACGCTTGATACAACATATTTCCCCGAACCGTCGGCTCTGAACACAGCATAGCCGTCCTGATAGGCTGTTTTAACATAGTCGATTGAGGCTGATGTAGTTCCGTCGCCGTTATGAATAACGGTCAGAACATAGACCTTATCATCACGCGAAGTGACAGGCAAACGCACCTCGCCCGAACCGCTTACTACATATACGCCGACGAATTCTTCGCCGCTTTGAGAAATAAGCTTCTTTGCGTAATCGGCGTCCTCGCCTTCAAGAGCTTTAACCTCGGTTTCGGGTTTGGAGCTGTCTGCCGATTCAAATTTTAGATTGTTTTCCTCGGCGTATGTTTTTGCGTAGGAATCGCTGTAGCCGATGATTTTCACGTTTGGAGAATTAGCAAACGCGGTGGATGCGATGTTGTCGCAATACTTCGGAATCCTCACGCTTTCAAGCTGAGCGTTCTCGGCAAAAGCATATTCGCCGATTGAAACGACCGCCACGGGCATTGTCACCGTTCTTAGCGTCGGCATATTCATAAAAGCGTAGTCGCCGATACCCGCAATCGGATAATCGAGCACAAACTCGGGAATGGTAATGCTCTCGTCGGTGAGCTCGCAGCCAGTAATAAGCGCGTTACCCTTGTCGGTTTTTACAAACTCAAATTCGCCGTCGGAGAAGTAGGTCTCCGCCATAGCCGCGGTAGAAGCCGCGGCTATTAAGAGAATTGAGAGCAGAATAGATAAAGGTTTTTTCAATATATTCATCGTTAAATTCCTATGTGCGACGAATCGCCGTCACTTTTTATTGTAGCCTCGGGATTCACTACCGTAGTCGCTTCTTTCGGGTTGCTTGACAACAGAACATCAGCTTTAAGCAGTTCTTCCGTTTTTATAAGAGGTTTAAAATATTGCTCTTTCATTTTGTTCCTCCTTATTCTTCGGTTGATGAGTCGGAATTACCAATATCGTACAGATAGAAGTATACCGGATCTGTAAGTTCTACATTACCATCCTTATCAATAACGTAATAGTACGCTCTGAGAACAGTATGGCGAGCGTTTTCGCTGTTGTTGAAATCCAGAACCTTATTCACTCTGTTTTTATTATTATAACTGCTGTTGTTTACAGGGAGATTAATCAGTGTTCTTGTACTCGGCAGTGTCGGTTTCTCGCCATTAATAAAGCTGATAATCGTATTCTTACTTACGGTATCTTCCGCAGGGAAAATAACCTTTTCCTCATCGGTTAGCTTATGTCCCGTTTCATCTTTACGTTCGAGCTTTATTGTACTGTCGAACTCGACCACAAGTCCCGACTCATAACCTTCGAGAGTTTCGACGCCTTCGCTTGCCGCGGTTGAAGGATTAAACAATTTTCCGTTATCCTCCATATATGACAGGATAAAGTCTGTAAACAGCTTATCTGTTATGTTGCCGTTTCCGTCATCAGTCTGCTCGCGGGTAAACTTCGGGTCGCTGATGGTAATAGACTTAGCCTTTGCGCCGTAATATGCTATTACATCAATGTCAGCAGTTACACGATAATTGAACTCAGCAGAGTAGCACTTAGCAACTTCTTTGTTTGTACCTGCTTTATTAATCAGCCAGTAAGCAAAATCGCTGCCGCCCAAAGTTTTTTCAGCTGTAATAAACTTGCCGTCCTTCTTAACAAGACTATTGAGCTTTACCTGAGTTATTGTTTCAAACTCGTTTTGCTCACCGTTGTTCTTAAAGAATTTAACAGTGTAGGTCTTGGCGGGCTGATCGGGAGTAATCGTAACTTCGTTGCCGTTATACTCAACGTGAGCATCGTCAAACTTCCATTTACAATCTTTGTAAAGATCCTCAATCGCCGGAGCATTATCTACAAGAACTTTCTTTATCGGCTTATCGCCGATTAGCTGAGCGTCAGTGAGGCTTACGTTAACTGTGTAAGTCTTGTCGGGGGTTGTATTTGAACCGATAACCTTTCCGGTATTCTCGTAGTTGCTCTCCTTGTCGGCGTTCCACTCACGGCTGTAGTATTTGTATTTAAGAGTAAAGTCGGTCTGCTTTATACCGTACTTAACGGTTACAACCGTCGTACCTGAATCCGGAGCGGTATTTGCGAGGCTGTACTTACCGTCGGCTTTTTTTACGGTTATATTCTCGCCGTTCATAACAGCCTCTACGCCGATAACCTCGTAGCCTTCGGGAGCGGTTGCTTCAAATGAAAGCGCGGTCTTGTCGATAACCGTACCCTCTACACTCGCCCTGTCATTGAAGGTGTATTCCGAATAATCCGTTCCGTAGAAGTTGAGCGGAGTATTGTTTCCGTTAAGGGTACCTGTTGCCTTGACTGCACCGTAAGAGCCCTCGGAACAATCCACAAAATCAGTCGTTCCGGCATAGCGGATTTGCTGATTGACCTGTAAATTGGAGCTTAATATCCTTTGGTCGCCTACCAGCTGAATGAAGATGTACTTATCCTTCTGAACATTATTCAGAGTCAGAACGTACTCGCTGTCATCAACAGCCTTTGTAACGGTATAGTCATCGTTCGCAACGTCGCCGTCGGCGTCCGTGTAAGCTGTGAGCGTATTGTTGAACGCGTCGCCGATACGGATTGAGGCTACCTTGTAGTACTTCTGTACTCCTCCCTCGGACTCATATTGAAGAGGCTTTATGATAACCTGAGCGTCATCGTTCTTGGTGACAAATGTTCCGTTTGTAAAGGTATTCTTGGTAAGGATGGTTTCTGTTGAGCCTGTTGTATTGTTTACAACATCCACAACTGCCTTACCTTCATTGCCTTCATTGGTTGAGGAAATTCGCAGGAGAGGTCTGCTGTAGTAAATCTTGATTGTGACATCCGACCTTGAAAGCGTATGGGTAATAATACCCTGACTGTTCGGATAATATGTACCCGTACTTCCGTCGACAATATCTACCTTCTCCACGTTGTAGCCCTCGGCGGGATTCGGTGTAATTGTAAGCTCGGTTTTCTTTTCGGAATACATATATCCCGTTGCCGTGCTGATGGTTATCGGGTTTGCGTCCTCGCCTGCTTTACTGTTCTTTCTAAGCACCTTTCCGTTTTCGACCGAGAATGTCGCGCTCTGGTTGGAAGCGGCAACATAGTTGCCGTCATATGTATCGCGGTTCCACTGCTCAACGGTGATGTTGCAGTCGAGATCCTCCTCAACGACAGTCGGGTTATCGGTCTTTAGGTTGGTGTAAACAGTAAACCGAAGCGTGTTTACAATCGGATTCGTTTTATTGTCGTTGATCTTATAGTAGTAATAATACTTTGTTACGCCGCTTGAATTTGTCCTTGTCTTGTAGCTGTCCTTTAGCGTTTGCAGAATATCCGAGGGATTGTTATAATCCGAATAATCCCTGAACTGTGCATAGTTCAGCGACAGCTCGTCGCTCGGCAAATCGGAAACAAGAACATAGTATGCGGAGGTTTTGCTCTTGATACTCTCGTCGTAACGGTTGGTCGTTACCCTTTCGTAGCTATCCTGAGAAGCGGAAAGGTTGATATCACTTGCATTATTGACATAGAACAGATACGACTTCACATATCCGCTGCCGGAGCCGCTGATTGACGAATGAACATCTATGCGGTCGTAATCCACGAAAACGCGGTAGTCCATATCGTGCAGGACTGTTATTGTTTCTCCGGGCTTATAGATATAAGTATCATCATTGGAATCGCTTACGCTCTTTGTAAGAGTCCAAGTGCGGGTGGGCTCTTTGTCCGCGTAGTCCGCGTACTTGTTATCATAATACATCGAAACGCTCGACTTCTCATATTCCTTGATGATAACATTCTTGATCGTTCCCGGCTTAACCATATTCTTATAGTCGACCGTTACCGAGTCGATAACCGAACCCGCTACGATATCGGCGTTGTAGCTGAGGCTCGCGCTGTCTGTCCAGCTGCAGCTCGGGTACTGCATCATCGCGTGCTGAATCTGCGGATTATAATTCTCCGCATTTGTAAAGTGCGCCTGAACGCTTACAGCGCCGCTGTCCTCCTTATAAACTCCCTCGGGAGTGTTGTCGTAGCAGTTGTTGAGAACTACAATATCGCCGATTCTCGCCATTGGAACAAGGCGGTAATGATAGGTCAAGTCATCATTAGCCTTAATGATGTGATCCTGTCCGCAGTTTGTGCGGTTGATTGAGGAAATCTGCTCGACAATCTTATTTGTATTGTTATCGTAGGTATAGCACTCTCCCTCAACGGGAATATACCACCTTCCGTTGCTGTAAACGGTGCTGCTCACGCTGAATCGGTTGCCCGCAAGGGATTTGAATTTGTAGGTGGTTTCGGAGCTGTCATAGGTGATGCCGCTCTTGCTGTCGAAGGAATCTCCCGCTATCAAATCGGTGATCTTGTGCTGCGCGACGCCCGGGAGGTATGAGCTTACGCTCATTTCACTAATGCCTTCGGTCGGGTCGAAAAGATTTTTGTAGTGTACAAAATCGTCCGAATACTGATAATCAATGGTGATGGTACCTGTTTCAACAACCTCAAACTCAACGTCGATATAGAGATTGCTGTAATAAGGCATTGTATCGGTAATTTTGTATGTAACAGTGCCATCGGAGGCTGTGCTCTGCTGTGAGAAACCGGCGTTAGTCGCTGTGCTCTTATCCGAGCCCTTCTTGACGGTTACGGACTTAATCGTGTAGTTGCTTTGCGGTTTAACATCGAATGTAAGAGCTGTACCGCGGACGCACTTTGCCTCGGTTGTGTAGTCGAGGCTGCTGCTTGTCGTTACAGCGTCATAGTACTCGGGGTGCTGCGGATTAGCCGAAGCGGGATGAATCTTAGTAAACGGAATCACTCCCGTCTCGCTGTTTTCGCCGCGCATTGTAACGCTGCCGCTCGTATAAGTACCTGTGCCGTTATTGTCGTTCGTAGCTCTTGTAAATATCGACTTTGCCTTTTCGATATAAATATTGAGCTCGTATGTTTTGTCGGCAGAGATAGATTCGCTGCCGGTATTCAGCGTTTCGCGTAGGTTATCATTGACAAAGTTTACGTTGTTTACCGTAACGTTCTGATAGCCCGTGCCGTTGGAAACGACCTTTTTGATCACATACTGACCGTTTTGGGGAAGCTGGGCGAAGATTTCGAGCTTTGAGCCCTGAAGCACGCTTACCTCACGGCTGTGCGGATTATAGGTGATGTCGAAGTCGCCTGTATAGTAGCCGCCCTCGCTCTCCTTGGTGATGATCGCCTTTTGGTTGATGGAGTTGCTTGTGACGTTGACGTTGACATAAGCGTCCGCGCCGAGCTCGTTGGGAACGCCGTTCTTGATTTCGTTTACGCTGTCGCGGACATTATAGACATTGACCTTAACCTGAGCGACCTTAGCGA
>ONPH01000020.1 GCA_900319655.1 uncultured Eubacteriales bacterium | reverse complement strand
GGTTTGTGGTAGAGATTGCCTTTTCGCCTGCCGCGAGAATTCCCATATGACCGCCGAGGCACGGACCGCAGGTGGGGGTTGAAACAACCGCGCCTGCCTCTACAAATATATCGAACAAGCCCTCGTGCATAGCCTGGAGCCAGATTTTCTGAGTTCCGGGGATAATTATGCAGCGAACGCCCTTGGCTACCTTTTTGCCCTTGAAGATTTCAGCGGCAGCTCTGAGGTCGGAAATTCTGCCGTTTGTGCAGGAGCCGATTACGCACTGGTCGATTTTAACCTCGGTCTCGCCGATTTCGTCAACGGTCTTAGTGTTTTCGGGAAGGTGGGGGAAGGCTACCGTCGGTCTGATTTCACTCAAATCAATGGTGTATTCCTCGTCGTACTCGGCGTCCTCGTCGGCTGTGTACTCAACGGGAGTGCCCTGGTATCTGCCGTCGCAGTACTCGCGTGTGATTTCGTCAACCGGGAAAATTCCGTTTTTAGCGCCGGCTTCAATCGCCATATTCGCGATGCAGAGACGGTCGTCGATGTTGAGGTGCTTAACGCCCTCGCCGCAAAATTCCATCGACTTGTAAAGCGCGCCGTCAACGCCGATCATTCCGATGATGTGCAGGATAACATCCTTGCCGCTCACACAGCACTGAGGCTTGCCTACGAGGTTAAACTTGATTGCCGAGGGAACCTTGAACCACGCCTTGCCGCTGATCATTCCTGCAGCCATATCGGTTGAGCCAACGCCGGTTGAGAACGCGCCCAATGCGCCGTATGTACAGGTTCGTACTTGTTCGCAAAGTTCCTTGTCTGCTTAACAAGCGTAGCCGCCTTTATATCCTTGTTCGGCGTAAAGTGGTCCATAATCATCGCGATTTTTGTGTTGTCAAAAACCGCTGTTGCGCCGTTTTCTTCAAACACATTGATTGCAACCGGAGAGGTTACGTCGTTACCGAGCACCATATCCAGCTTGGCGTTGATAAGCTGACCTGCCTTTACCTCGTCGAGTCCTGCGTGAGCCGCGAGGATTTTCTGAGACATAGTCATACCCATAGTCTATCACTCCTGTTTTATAAATTGTACGTCTTTCAGTATACTATATAATTTTTATATATTCAAGTCTAATTGAGAATGTCGTTTAACGCGCCTACAACTCTGGTAACGTCAGACTTACGCGAGTGTCCCTCTGCCCTGCCGTTGAGCACCGCGAGATACCTGCTGTCCGCCGAGGGATAAAACTCCAAAGTATCGGTGGAGTTGTCGTCGGAATAGGTGTAGGTGATTTTCATTTCGGGGCTTCCCGAGGGAGTCTCGGTCTTTGCGTCGGCAAGCTCGATTAGTCCTGCGTCGTCAAAGAGGGGTGAGAATTTCTCGGTCTGAATTTCGTTTCCGTTGTAGTAAACGACGGTGGTTGTGGACTCGGTTTCAGAGCCCTGGTCGTCGGTGGTAAGGACGGTTTTTGAGCTTAAATCAAAGCTGTATTCCTTGCCGCCGTAGGTGACTGTCATATTCGAAAGCGCGGTCATCTTCGGGTTGAGCGCATACTCGCTGATAAGCTTTTCGTACGAGGTATTAACCCACGATACCTTTTCCGCCTTGATTGTGTACACAACGTTTCCGCCGCTGACCATAAGATTAACCGTTCCTTCACTGTTGGGCTTTGAAGCGAGCAGCTCAACCGTCGCGTCGGAATACGTCGCCTTTACGTGCGCGTAGGGCTCGGAAAGTCCTGCGGAAGAAAGCTGTTCCTCAGATGGGTTAACATACACAACGCTGTCTGCGAAAAGTCCGCGGATTCCACCGGTGATAAGGCTCGATTCCTTTTCGTTTGCATAGCACTCGATTGGAGCGGTCATCTTATATGAAGCGCTGACCTTTTCGGAATTGTTCGGAACAAGCTCGATTGTCTCGGTCGGAGAAGTTTGCTCCGTTAATTTCAACCGACTTGGGCTGGCTGGTTTCGGTGTCGGAAGCCGCGTCGTTGATGGTAAGGCTGATAAGGTCGGTCAGTCCGAAATCAAACGCCGCCATTGTTTCCTCGTCCGCAAGGTAAATGTCCTCGCCGTCACCGAATTTCACGTAAGTTCCTGCCTCCTGCGGAGCGTTGTTGCCGACGGTGATTACCGCCTTGGTATTGTCGATATAGGTTACGGTCGCAACCGCTCTGGGAGCATCAAAGCCGTAGTCGGCTGAGTTTTTGCCGTCGTCCTTGCCTGCAACCTGCGAGAACGATACCGCAGCCGCTGCCGAGGCGATTTGGTCGGGGATTCCGCCCTGAAGATTAAACTTTTCGTAACCCTTAACGGTGTAGACCGTCGCCTGACCTTCGGGGGTATTTGACAAAACGTCAACCGTGCCCTTTTTATTTTCGAGGTGGATTTGGCTTATCTGGGCAGGGTAGTATTCAATGAGCTTTCCGCTGCCGTTTTGCTCGACCTCGCCGCTGCTGTTTCTTTGAACGGCTGCCTGGTGATAACCCTTTGAGTCGGTCGATACCGAAATTTGAGCCTCGTCAACGCTTGCGGCTTCCTCGTCCTTTTTTTCGCCCTTTGGCAGAAAAATCAGCAGAAGCATTATTCCGACAAGCACAACCGCCGCGGCAATTACAGCAAAAAGTACCTTTTTGTTTTTCATTATTTATTCCTCCTGCGCAGCCATGTTACAAGTCCGATTACAAGAATTACGACAGGAATTACAATTACAAATACCACGAACATAACCGCGGCTGTTCCTGCGTCGGTAACGCCGAGCTCGGTGTTGTTAAGCGACTTGCTCTCGATTGTTACGCTGTCGTCGCTCTTCTTGCCGACGGTGTTGAAGATATTTACGAGGAATGCGGAGTTGTTGAAGCTGTTGATTGACAGGAACTGCTGGCTGAATAATTTATCCGAGCCGAAAACTATTACCCTTGACTCGGCGTCGTTTCCGCTCTTAATACTCTCCGCGGCTACCGAAATCGTCTTGCCGGTAACCGCGTCGCTGTACTTCCAGTCCTCGGGCGGATTGTACGGCATAATGCCTGCCTTGTCGGTTGTGTTGAGCAGCGAATGAGCCGTGGCTTCGTCTGTCACGGTAATTCCGCGCGACTGCAGGGTGACAACGGGAACGTCGGGATTTTTGAGCTTATCCTTGTAATATTCGGTGTAGTCGGTGATAAACGCGAACTCCGACACGCCGTTGAGCAAATGATTCTGGCTGGTTTCAAACACATAGCCGTCGCTGAGCTGGAGCTTCCACTCCTCTAAGAAAGCGTTGAGGTTCGGGGTATTTGTGTTCTGCGAGCTCGGAACGTAGAGCAGGTTTTTGCCGTACTTTCCGCCGTTTTCAAGCCAGTCGGATAGCTTTTTAATCGCCGTGTCGTCGAGGTCGACCGACGGAGCGTAAAGTACAACAAACTGCGCGTCCTTGTCGATGTCCGCAGTCAAAAGAGTAATCTCGTTAACCTGATAAGCGTTGTTGTTGAGCAGGGTTGTGATTGCGGAGTAGTCCGCCTCCTGGTTGCCCTTGAGAACGTCTACGATGATTTTGTTTTCGGTCGTAACGTTGAGCACCGCGGTAATAACCGCCTGCTCTATCTTTGTTCCGGTAAAGTTATAGTAGCCGTAGGTTGAGTAGGATTGCTCGTCGTACTCAAAGCAATCCTCAAGGGTGAGCGCCTTATACTGTTCGCCGCACACAACAAGCGCGACGTTCTTGCTCGACGTCCAGTCAACGTTTGTATATTTTTGAGTGAACGACGGGTTAGAGGCGGTGTCGACATACTCCACCTTCAACTTGCCGTTTGAGCTGCTCTCGATTTTTTCGAGCAGGTTTTTCGCCTGAACAAAGTACTCGCCGTTTTTGATAAAGCCGTCCTCGGTCGAGAGAATGTAAACGGTTACGTCCTTGTCAAGGTGCGACATATAGTCGACGGTATCCTCGTTAAGCGCGTAGGCGCTGTTTGAGGTTAAGTCGAGTTTCAAATTCGGAAAGCGCTCTACAAGCAGACCTACAATGATATTAATTACAATTACAATCGCGACCGTACCGAGCACTATGCCTGTCGCAACCGCGCCGTAGCGCGCCTTGCGCGATTTAAGGAATGCCTTAAGGCCGCGTTTTTCGGTTGATTTAGTATTTTTATCCATTTCGCGACCTCCTTAGCTCCAGCGTCTTTTTTCAAGCACGCGCACCGTAAAGAACAAGAACAGCGCGGTCACGCTCAAAAAGAACACAACGTCAACTATGCTGAGTATGCCGTAGGTAAAGTTTTCATAGTAGCTCAGGAAGTTGATTTTGTTCAGAATATTTTTAATCCAGTCAACCTGAATGAGGCTGATAAGATAGTTTGTCATACTGATTACAAGGCCTACGCCCATACCGATTACCGCGGCAACTACCATACTCTCGGTCATAACCGAAATAAACACATTTATCGCAATCAGCGAGCCGCCCAGAAGCAGAATTCCGATAAAGGTGCAGAGAATTACCGACCATTCGGGTGACGCGAAGAATGAGATTACAACCGCGTACACAAGGAAAATGCAGCAGCAGATTGCGTAAAGGCAAAACGCGCCTAAAAACTTGCCGAGCACAATCTCTGTCAGGCTTGTAGGAGCGGTCAGCAATGCCTGGTCGGACTTTTGCTTTTTCTCCTCGGCAAAGGTTTTCATTGTGATAATCGGGATTAAGAACAGAATTATGTAGAACATATTTCCGTATACATACGACAGGCTTGACGAGTTTGCCGATATGCAGTAAAAGTTGAAGAACAAGCCCGAGAAGAAGAAGTAAACCGCCATTACAACATACGCGGTTGCCGAGCTGAAATACGCGCCGAGCTCGCGCTTTAATATTGCACCCATTACGCGTTACCTCCTCTGTCAGAATCCTGTGTAAGCTTAAGGAACATATCCTCGAGCGTTTCGTCGCCCGACTGCATCTCCATAATCGGAGCGTCGAGGCGTACCATCGCGCTGAAAACATCCTTGCGGATGTCCTCGTCCTTGGAGTAGGACACGCTGTACTTTATAAGTCCGCCGGCAAAGCTTCGTACCTTTTCAACCTTGGTAACGCCGGGGATTTTCTTAAGCTCGTCCACAACTGCCGACGATTCGCTCGCGACGGTGAGCAGAAGCTTTTTCTTGCCCGAAAGCGACTGCGAGAGCTCGTCGGTCTTGCCGTCAGCGACAATCTTGCCGTTTGAAATTACGATTACCCTGTCGCAGGTAGCCGAAACCTCGGAAAGCACGTGGGATGAAAAAATAACCGTGTGCTTTTTGCCGAGACTTCTGATTAACTTTCTGAACTCAATAATCTGCTTGGGGTCGAGTCCGACGGTGGGCTCGTCCAGAATAAGCACCGGCGGATTGCCGATAAGCGCCTGGGCAAAGCCTACGCGCTGGCGGTAGCCCTTTGACAGATTTTTGATAATTCTTCCGCCCATGTCCGACAGACCTACAAGGCGCATAACCTCGTCGACGTGCTCCTTTTTGGGGAGCTTTACCTTTTTTAAGTCAAACATAAACTCAAGGTATTTTCTCACCGTCATATCGGGGTAGAGCGGCGGAATTTCGGGCAGGTAGCCGATTTTTGCCTTTGTCTTTTTCGGCTCCTCCAAAATCTCGCTTCCGTCGACCGTGACGGTTCCCGAGGTTGAGGAAATATAGCCGGTGATAATGTTCATGGTTGTCGATTTTCCGGCGCCGTTCGGGCCGAGAAAGCCCAAGACCTCTCCGGAATCAACGCTGAAGCTGATATCGTCGACCGCCTTTAGGTCGCCGTACCGCTTTGTAAGGTTTTTGACCTCAATCATGTGCTTCACTCCTTAAAAATCCTATTTTAGACCATATTAATATTATCACAAAATTATATTTTTGGATAGAGAATTTTGTAATTTTTCATTTTTTTATCACAAAAGCGGATAATTATTCCCTTGTCGGGCAGATTAAAATTAAAAACGGGGTGATTAAATGCAATTTGTTTGGGCGTTTTTAATCGGCGGTCTGATTTGCGTAATAGGTCAGATTTTGATTGACAAAACAAACCTTACTCCTGCGAGGATTTTGACAGCGTTTGTGGTCGCCGGAGTTGTTCTCGGAGCGCTTGGGCTGTACCAGCCGCTAATCGACTTTGCCGGAGAAGGCGCGGCTGTGCCGATAAGCGGCTTTGGCAACCTGATGGCAGGTGGAATGAGGGACGCGCTTAAAGATGACGGCGCTCTCGGAATTTTGACAGGTGCTTTGAAAAGCTCCGCGGCAGGTATCGGCGCGGCGATATTTTTCAGCCTGATTGCGGCGTTTGTGGGAAAATCTAAGGATAAAAACTAATACTAATACCCAATAAAAAGCAGACAATCTTTGCGGTCTATTTTCCGCAATACAGCGTTGTCGTCCTTGCAAGGCGCCAGCCTTGCCGCGTCCTTCGCCTTGTCTTGCGAAAAATATCCTCGCAAATATAAGTCTTCTTTCTATCAGGAATTAGTATAAAAACACGCCGTAACAAAATCCTGTTACGGCGCGATTTTTCGCTTTTATTTTACTCCTGTTTTTCTGCAAAAACCATTCATACAGCAGTTTTCGCACTTAGGCGTTCGCGCTTGGCAGACGGCTCTCCCGTGGAGCACAAGGCGGTGGCAAAAATCGTTGCTCTCCTCGGGAGGCAGGAGCTTTTTAAGCTCAAGCTCAATCTTTTTCTGGTCGGTCAGCTTGTGAAGCCCGAGTCTTGTCGTAATGCGGATACAGTGGGTGTCAACCACCACGGCAGGCTTGCCGTAGACGTCGCCGCAGATTAGGTTCGCGGTTTTTCTGCCCACGCCCGGGAGCTTTGTAAGGTCGTCGATATTATCGGGCACTTCTCCGCCGAAATTATCGCGGAGCATTATGCACATATTCACAATATCCTTTGACTTTGTCTTGTAAAGTCCGCAGCTTTTGATGTATTCCGCAACGTCCGAAACCTCGGCTTCGGCAAGCTCGTCAATGGTTTGGTAACGCTCAAACAGCGCCGGAGTGACCATATTGACCCTCGCGTCGGTACACTGCGCCGAAAGGCGCGTTGCAATTAACAATTCGTGCGGTTTATTATATGTAAGCGAGCATATCGCGTCGGGGTACTCCGCCTTGAGAGCCTCGACCGCGTTAAGCGCAATCTCTTTTTTCGTCATAATATCGCCCCTTTGCAAATAGTTTAACATATTCCGAAGGCTATTGCAATTACTTAAAAAAATTGTTAGAATAAATAAAAGGAAGTGGGAGATTGTATGTACAAGAATTACATTTTCGATTTATACGGAACTTTAATTGATATAAACACCGACGAGTGGAGCGCTCAGCTTTGGAAAAAAACTGCTATCCTTTACGGCTACAAGGGCGCGCACTACACCTACCGCGAGCTTCAAAGGGAGTATGGCAGGCTGATTGACAAGGAGAAAAAGGCGGTGCACCGCCGTCATCCCGAATATAAGGTTATCGACATTAAGCTCGACAAGGTTTTCCGCGCGCTTTACACTCAAAAAGGAGTAAAGCCGAGTAAGAACGATATTCAATTTATCGCTTCGGCTTTCCGCTGTTTCTCGACAAAATATATCAAGCTGTACGACGGCGTTATTGATTTGCTTGACACGCTGAAAGCTAACGGCAAAAAGATTTATCTGCTCTCAAACGCCCAGCGTTGTTTCACCGAAAACGAGCTTAATATGCTCGGGCTGACGGAGTATTTTGACGGAATTTGCATAAGCTCGGACGAGGAATGTTCAAAGCCCGACAGAAATTACTATCAAATTCTGTTTGACCGCTACGGACTTAAAAAACACGAGTCGATTATGATTGGCAACGACTGGCAGTCGGACATCGGCGGCGCGGCGGACTTCGGCATTGACAGCCTGTACATTCACCAGAGCATTTCGCCTGTGATCGAGGGCAAGCTGCGGAGCACCTACACCGTTATGGACGGCGATGTTTTTAAGATTAAAAAATTGACGGTTAAATAATAAGCTTCACCCCGGGAATAATGTTTCCGGGGTGATTTTTTTGAAAATGAAAAAGCAGACTAAAAATTCAAAACGCCATAGAGCAACCGATTCTTCGGATATTGTAGAAGAACTAAACGCGGTTTCCGCCATGGATTTTACAGGGTTGATTCCGGCAAATCCGGACTTTTACAGCGAAGAAAACTACGAGGAAATTATGCCGCAGGGGTTCCCGCAAAACAACGTGGAATAATTTAAAAGCAAAAGGCGCTCCCAAAACGGGAGCGCCGAAGCTTTGCGTAAAATTACTTATGGCTAACGTGCCAGATTTCGTTTGCGTACTCGAGGATAGCTCTGTCTGAGGAGAACTTTCCTGCGTTCGCAACGTTGAGGAGGCACTTCTTGCCGAATTCCTTGCGGTCAGCATAATCTGCATTCGCGCGAATCTTGGTCTCGATGTAATCGGGAAGATCCTGAATAAGGAAGTAGTGGTCGGGATCGTGCCAGTGAGTACCCTTTGTAAGAGCGTGGTGAAGCTCACGGAAGCTGCCCTCACCCTGAGCGCCGTCGTCGTCAAATGTGCCGTCGATAAGGGTGTTGATAACTCTCTTAAGCTCGGGATTCTGCTCGAGCAGACCTGCCGGGTTGTAGCCTTCCTTCTTAAGTCTGTCGATATCCTCAACTCTTGCGCCGAAGATGTACTCGTTCTCTACGCCTGCGCACTCTGCAATCTCGATGTTAGCGCCGTCCCATGTACCGAGGGTAACCGCACCGTTGAGCATAAACTTCATGTTACCTGTACCGGAAGCTTCTAAACCTGCTGTTGATGTCTGCTCAGAGATATCAGCTGCAACAACAATCTTCTCAGCGTAAGATACGTTGTAGTTCGAGATGAAGTAAACCTGGAGCTTATCCTTTGTATCGGGATCGTTGTTAACGAGATTTGCAATCTCGGTGATGTATTTGATGATAGCCTTAGCTCTTGCGTAACCGGGAGCAGCCTTTGCGCCGAAGATAAAGGTTGTGGGAGTCCAGTTGGGAAGCTTGCCTTCCTTAATGCGGAAGTAAATAGCCATAATTGAGAAAGCGTTGATAAGCTGTCTCTTGTACTCGTGGAGTCTCTTAACCTGAACGTCAAAGATAGTGTCGGGGTTAACGTCGAAGCCGTCCATCTTCTTGATGTACTCTGCGAGCTGAACCTTCTTCTTAGCCTTAATCTTATTGAACTTGTTGATTGTTCTCGCGTCGAGGCAATCGTTAAGAACAGAAAGCTTTGAAAGGTCGATAAGCCAATCGTCGGAGCCTACCTTGTCGGTAATAAGCTCTGAAAGCTCGGGGTTGCAAAGGCCGAGCCAACGACGCTGTGTAATACCGTTTGTCTTGTTGAGGAATCTCTCGGGATATACCTGATACCACTCCTTGAGCAGGTCAGCCTTAAGAATCTCGGTGTGAAGCTGAGCAACGCCGTTTACATATGTGCCTGCATATGTTGCAAGTCTTGCCATATGAACTGCGTTACCGTCAATAATGCGCATCTTTGCGCGCATCTCGTTGTTAATTCCCTTTGCGATAAGCTCTTCCTGGCACTTGTTGGCGATAAGGCAGATGATGTCATAAATCTCGGGGATAACCTGAGTCATCAAGTCTGCGCTCCACTTCTCGAGAGCCTCTGAAAGTACGGTGTGGTTTGTGTATGAGCAGGTCTTGCGGGCAATCTCAAACGCCTCATCAAAGCCCATACCCTCGAGCTGAAGAAGTCTTACGAGCTCGGGTACGCATGATACGGGATGGGTATCGTTAAGCTGAATAGCGTTCTCCTCGGCAAAGTGGCTGAAGTCTGTGCCGTGCTTTGCCTTGTAGCGGCGCATGATGTCCTGAAGAGAAGCCGAGCAGAAGAAATACTGCTGCTTAAGTCTTAATACCTTGCCCTCATACTTGTTATCGTTAGGATAAAGAACCTTAGAGATATTCTCGGCATCGTTCTTCTCCTTAACAGCCTTGTCGTACTCTGTGTTATTGAACGCTGTAAAGTCAAACTCGTTAACAGCCTCTGCCTGCCAAAGGCGGAGAGTGTTGATGTTGTCGGTCTTGCAGCCGATTACAGCCATATCGTAGGGAACAGCCTTAACTGTCTGATCCTTGAAAGAAACGGTTACAGCCTCGTCCTCTCTGCGAACGCACCAAGGGTCTTTAAAGCGCTGCCAGTTGTCGGCAATCTCTACCTGATAGCCGTCCTTGATAAGCTGCTTAAAGAGGCCGTACTTATAGCGGATTCCGTAGCCGTCAAGGGGAACCTCCTGAGTAGCCGCAGAATCAAGATAGCAGGCAGCGAGACGTCCGAGTCCGCCGTTACCCAAAGCGGCGTCGTCGATTTCCTCGAACACATTGATGTCGATTCCCTTTTTCTTGAGAAGCTTTGTAACCTCGTCAAGAATACCGAGGCAGTAGAGGTTGTTGTACATCATTCTGCCCATGAGGAACTCTGCGGAGAAGTAGTAAGCTCTTCTCTCGCTGTTGTGCTTTGCCTTGCTCTTTGCCCAGTTGGGAGCGATTTCTCCCATTACAACCTTACCGAGAGCCAGATGAAGCTCGGAAGGAGTAAGCTCCTCTACCTTTTTACAGTAGGCTTCCTGAGCGGTAATTTCAAGCTTTTCCATAATGTTACCCATTGTTTTTAGTCCTCCATTCGTCCTGTTCTTTCAGACAGTGTTTTTAATTTTTCCGCAAGCTCGTCTGTTAATACGGTCTTATCGAGTCTCCATGTCCAGTTGCCGCCGAGGGTTGACGGTGTGTTCATTCTGGCTTCCTTGCCGAGACCTAAGATATCCTGCATCGGAACAACAGCCATGTCGGCCTTGCTCTCGTAAGCGGTGCGGATAAGTCCCCAGTTAAACGGCTCGTCGTCGGGCATTTTGCAGTATTCTCTTGCGTAGGCTATGTCGCTCGGTTTAGCGGTTTCGAGCCAGCCCATAACGGTGTCGTTGTCGTGGGTGCCTGTGTAAACAACACAGTTGTTTGTGTATTTATGCGGCAGGTAGTCATTTTCCTCGCCGCTGTCAAAGGCAAATTCAAGAACCTTCATGCCCGGGTAGCCTGTCTGCTCCATGAGCTCGGTAACGTCGGGTGTAAGAGTTCCCAAATCCTCTGCGACGATTTCAAATTCGCCGCACGCCTCTTCCATCATTTTAAAGAACTTAATCCTCGGTCCTACAACCCACTCGCCGTTGATGGCGTTCTCTGCGGGGTAGGGGATTGAGTAGTAGCTTGCAAACGCGCGGAAGTGGTCGATTCTTGTGATGTCGTAAAGCTTTGAAGCCGCCTTTATGCGCTCGAACCACCACTCGTAGTCGGTCTGCTCAAGATAATCCCAGTCGTAGAGCGGATTGCCCCAAAGCTGGCCTGTCGCTGAGAAATAATCGGGCGGACAGCCTGCTACCGCGATGGGATCGCCGTCGTCATAGAGCTGGAAAATTTCGGGATTTGCCCAGGTGTCGGCGCTGTCCATTGCAACGTAAATCGGCATATCGCCCAAAATCTTGATACCCAAGCCGTTTACATAAGCGCGGAAGCTGTCCCACTGCTCGTAGAACTTAAACTGAACAAATTTCCAGAAGTTAATGTCTTCTCTGAGCTTGCGCTCGTAACGGCGGATTGCCCTTTCGTCGCGCATTTTGATGTCCTCGGGCCACTCGGTCCAGGATACCATGTCAAAGCTCTTTTTAACAGCCATGTAAAGTGCGTAGTTTTTAAGCCACTTGCTGTTTTTGCGCTTAAAGGAACGGAACGCCCTTTGATCGCGGGTTTTGAAATTGTCAAAAGCGATTTTCAAAACCTCAAATCTGCTGTTGTAAATCTTCTCATAATCAACTTCAGCGTCGTTGTCGCCCCAATCAAAGCTCTCAATCTGCTTTTTGGTAACCAAGCCCTCGTCAGCGAGGGTATCAAGGTCGATTAAGTAGGGGTTTCCGGCGTAAGTTGAAAATGACTGATACGGCGAATCGCCGTAGCTTGTCGGGCCAACGGGAAGAATCTGCCAAACCTTCTGTCCGGACGCTTTCAAAAAGTCCGCGAACTGGCGAGCTTCTTTGCCGATGGTGCCGATGCCGTAGGGTGACGGAAGCGAAGTTATAGATAAAAGTATTCCTGCGCTCCTTGCCATAAAATCAACTCCAATCTGACGGATATTTAGTTTTTCCATAAGCATTGTGCAAAATAGCACCAATTACCCATAGTATCAAATTAATCTTACCACAAATCTGCTGATTTTTCAAGTATTTTTCTTCATTTCTATGGTCAATATTTTACAAAAAGTGCCTGCGGGCACTCTCGCTCGACTTTGAAAGGCGAGAACGTAAAGCAATATTTCTGTAACGACACGATTAATACTAATTCCTAGACTTATATTTTGCGAGGATATTTTTCGCAAGACAAGGCGAAGGACGCGGCAAGGCTGACGCCTTGCAAGGACGACAACGCAGTATTGCGGAAAATAGTCCGCAAAGATTGTCTACTTTTTATTAGGTATTAGTATAAAACGCCGGTGTTTCCTTTTCGGCAAAAAACTCCGGCGTTCCCTGACAATCAGAAAACGCCGGTTTTGGCTTATATTTTATTGTGCACAGGTTTATATCAGAAGGATGAGCCGCCGCCTCCGCCGCAGCCGCCTCCGCCGCCTCCGCAACCTCCTCCGCCGCCGCAGCCGCCTCCGCCGCTGCTGACGTGGGTTTCTACAACAACGGTTTCGGTTCTCACCAAAACAAGCTGAGCAGGGGTTGTCATAAGCGTGCCGTGACCGACGGTCTCGGGAGCTTCAACCGACTTTCTGAGCGGATTAAAGCGCTTTGAGAACGCAATGCTGAGCGCCAAAATCACACCTACCATAAGCGAAATTACGGCAAAGCTTACGTACTTCATCGGCTCTGAGATTGCCTCTCCCCTTGCGGTCGCGTACATCTGCGAATACGCTTCCTCAGCGAATTTATCGTAATCCTTCGCGGTAGCGTATTTGCTTGCGTTATCGGTAATAGAGCGCGCCTTTGAGTCGGTTATCATCTTATACATATCGCCGTAGGACTGTATGTTAATCTTTCTGATTCTCATATTTATCGCGAGAATGCTCGCGCTGTCGTAGCCGTAACATTCAAGGCGCTTTTTTCTCGCCTGGTCAAGTCCGTCGCCTGTGTAAACGTCTGTTGACCAGAAAATTATATGTCCATACTCGGTAATCGGAGCCATTTCTTCGACAAGCTCAAGCTTTTCCTCGGCTGTAAGCAGATTTACGTCGTCCATAATAAGCACCTGATAGCCCGTGTCGGGGTTGGTGTACTGAGCGGTTGAAACGCTTTTTGAAGCGCTTGCCGCGTTTGCGCAAAGAACCGAAGCGCCGAGCATTACCGCCGCGGTAAGAAGGAGAGCGAAAGCTTTTTTAAACTTAGTCATTGTCATAGCGCGCTCCTTTCTTTTTAAACTGCGGCAGCGGTCTTTTTGCCACCTTGGTTTGAAAGGCGATGTGGTACAGCGCAAGTCCGAAAAGCTCGAGTGCCAGTACAACGCACGCGGCGTATGAGATAATATTATAGGCAGGGTCAATATACACGATAAGCGCCGACAAAGCTATGCTCACGAGCATTATGACCTTAAGCCAGATTACGCGGTTCAAAAACCACTTTGCCTCCTGCGTAACCCTCTGCCTGAGCTGAGAAACGTTATCTACCTTCATCTTCTTTATCTTGCTCGAGGTCGCGTACTGCGAGAGGTTGGCAAGCCCTATGAAAAAAAGTCCGCCGATCAAGCCTGCAATTCCGAAGAACCGCATATCTCCGTCGTACGAGCCGTCGGTGGCTATCATAATAATAGAAACAAACGCGACTACCGTTGCGATTTTATGAAGCGACCTTTGAATTGCCGTGCCCTTTGCCTCGCCGATAATGGTCAGGTTTTTGTCTACGGTAAAGTTAAACGACCTCTGCATAAAGTACATTCCGGTTAACGCGAGGAGCGCGCAGAGTGCTAAAGTCATATTCGCTTTAATCGACGGCAGAACCGTCATAGCCGCGAATATCAGTCCGAAAACGATTGCCGAAATTCCCAGCGCCGCGATTAAAATTCTGAGCGGACTGAGCGGCAAATCCGCCGACACTTTGCCGGTCTGTCCGTTAACGGCGGCGTAGGTTATGCTGTCGCCGTTGCGGTTGCTCATAAACCACACGGGGTTCATTGTCCTTGAAACCGAGCTGATTTCGGCAGGGATTTTGTTCTTCGCAGATGACATTGTGAGCTTGTTTTTCCTCAACGTCATATCAATCGCCGGAGATTTTGTGTACACCGTCTCGGCGTCAGTCATAATCTCCTTTTTGATCTCATTGTCGTACTCGTGGGGATTGACGTTGCCGGTCTCGGCGTAAAATCCGCTGAGGTACGCCGGAGCGAATTCAACCGCACCTTCTGGCTTGAACGGCGCGAGGCTCTCGCTCAAATCGTCGTCAAAGGTCGCAGACGCGTCGTGCGAAAAGCCGTCGAGCGCATAGTCGGTATTACTGCGGATATCGTAGTGATAAATGTGATATGTATTGCCCTTGTAGTGCTCTCTTGGGGAAACGCCCCTTATGCTGAACGGACCGTTAACCTTTGCGCGGTAGTTCCAGTAGGGCATATAAATTCCCCTGAAGCCCTCCGCGTCAGGATTGCGGTACTTTCCGCCGATAAACGGATTTTTACGCACCTGCTTTTTGTACAGCTCACGGCACTGCTCCTTGGTAATTTTAAAGGGCACAACCGTGTCGGGCTTCCACTCCTTGCGGATTTTGTCGAATATCATCGACGCTCCTCCGCAGTACTGGCAAAAACCGATTGCGTCGTTTTTGTCGGTGGTGACAAGCTCCGCTCCGCACGACGGACAGCTGTAAACAAAGCTGTCAAAGTACGGCTGGGTTTTTGCGTCATCGCGCGTGCTGTTGTCCGTGATTTGCTTGGGATCAAAGCGGTTATGGCAGTAATCGCACGCCATTTGCTGGCTTTCGATTTCAAACCTTAAGCCTGCTCCGCAGGTTGGACAGGGTATCATAGCCTAACCTCCTATTTATTTTCTACAGATTTACTTTTTTACAGAATAACACTCCGACAATACCTGAAACAGCGCCGCGTCGCTCGCGAGCTTTCTGATGTAGTCGCGTGAATTTACAATATTATTTGTGCCGCCGAGCATAAGCTTTACTGCGTAGGCGTTTTCCGCTGTGCAAACGCCCATAAACACAAGTCCGACGGGCTTTTCGGCAGTGCCGCCGGTAGGTCCGGCAATTCCCGTAAGGCTTACGGCGATATCCGCGCCCGAGAGCTTTTTAACACCCTCTGCCATTTGGATCGCGGTTTCGGCAGACACCGCGCCGAGTACCGCCAAGGTCTCTGCGCTTACGCCGAGGACTTTTTCCTTAATGCCGTTTGAGTAACTGCAAATTCCGCACTCAAACACCTCGCTTGAGCCGCTCACGCGTGTTATGCGTTCGCTGACAAGTCCGCCTGTACAGCTTTCGGCTGTGGCGACCTTGATATTTTTCTCTTTCAGATTTTGAACGACGTCGATATGGAACGTGTCCTGATTAAGGTTGTTTTTGCGTAAAAGCTGAATTATATCTACATCTGTCAATGTTACCAAAATTATCACCTCATTTTTATTTTACCACTAACCGCCGTTTATTGCAATTCTTTTTAATTTGTATTATACTGTTTTATAATACTTTTTGATGAGGTGCTGTTATGGCGGCTTGGTTTTTTACGGAAGAAGAAATCCAAAATTCAAAATACATTATCACCGGCGAAAACGCAAAGCATATCCGTGTTTTGCGTATAAAATGCGGTGAGGAGCTCACGCTTGTAACTCCGAGCGGAGTTCAGCACAGCTGCGTTATCGAAAGCGTCAACCAAAACCTTGTAGAGGTTAACATTAAGGAGAGTATGCCGTGCCAAAACGAGCCTGACGTTTTTGTAACTCTGTATCAGGCACTGCCGAAGGGTGACAAGATGGATTTTATCGTACAAAAGTGCGTTGAGCTTGGGGTAAGCCGTATCGTTCCCGTTATGACCGCGCGGTGCGTGTCACGTCCCGACGAAAAATCCTTGAAAAAGAAAATCGCGCGCTGGCAGAAAATCGCCTTGCAGGCGGCTCAGCAGAGCAGGCGCGGAATTATCCCCGAGGTTTGCCAGTGTATTAGCCTAAAACAGGCGGCAGAGCAGTCCGCTGAAAACGACAAAAACATATTTTTCTACGAGCTCGGCGGAGAGTCCGTAAAGAATATCCTGACAGAAAAGCCAAAGACAATCGGTATGTTCATCGGCAGTGAGGGCGGCTTTGAGGAAGCCGAGGCGCAGCTTGTTTTATCGCACGGCGCGGCAGCCGCTACGCTCGGCAAAAGAATACTCCGCGCCGAGACCGCGCCGCTGGCGGCATTATCTATTATTATGTATCAGACCGACAACTTTAGCTGACAACTATTGACAACAGCGCTTTAATGCGCTAAAATGATAGGTAGACTATTTTTAAGGGGAATAAAAATGAAGCTTACAGGTGCAGAAATTATTTGCGAATGTCTTTTGGAGCAGGGGGTAGACACCGTTTTCGGTTATCCGGGCGGTGCGGCTCTTAATACATACGACGCTCTGTATAAGTACAGCGACAAAATCACACACATTCTTACCGCTCACGAACAGGGCGCGTCCCACGCGGCTGACGGTTACGCGCGTTCAACCGGCAAAACCGGCGTGGTACTGACCACCTCAGGCCCCGGCGCGACGAACATTGTAACCGGAATCGCTACCGCGAACATCGACTCAATCCCTATCGTGGCGATTACCGCTAACGTTACCACCGACCAACTGGGCAGAGACAGCTTTCAGGAGGTTGACATTGTAGACATTGTCAAGCCGATCACAAAGGACAGCTGGCTTGTCGAGACTGTTGAGGACCTCGCGCCGTCAATCCGCAGGGCTTTCGCTCTCGCAAAAAGCGGCAGAAAAGGTCCGGTTCTGATTGACGTCCCCAAGGACATCACCGCTCAGGTAACAGAATACACTCCCGAGCCCAAGGCTCACAGAGAGCTGATTGAAATCCAAAATCCCGGCAGTATACGCAGAGTTCAGGAGCTTATCAGAAACGCCAAGCGCCCGATGATTTACGCCGGCGGCGGCATTATCAGCGCGAACGCCTGCAAGGAGCTTCAGGATTTTGCAAGGCTGATTGACGCTCCCGTTTGCTGTTCGCTGATGGGACTCGGCACAATCCCTGCGAGCGATCCGCTCTGCATAGGCAATATCGGTATGCACGGCGGCTACGAGACCGGTATGATCACCGCCGAGTGCGACTTGATGATTTCCTGCGCGGCGCGTTTTTCGGACAGAGTTGCCGGCGACAGAGAGAAGTTCGGCAATCAGGCAAAGATTGTTCAGCTTGAAATTGACGACAAGGAGATCAACAAGAACGTCAAGGTTGACGAGTATATTCTCGGTGACGTAAAGGCGAGCCTCTCGGCGCTTGTTATCGGACTTGAACAGCAAAGCCACCCCGACTGGCTCAGCCAGATTGATGAATGGAAGCATAAATTTGACGACGTTAAGCCCTACGAGGACGAGTTCCCCCAGGCGCACGATGTTATTTACGCGGTTAACGGCCTTAAAAAACCCGAGGACATTATTGCTACCGACGTAGGACAGCACCAGATGTGGGTTGCGCAGTACGCCAAAATTGAGCGCGAGAGAACCCTGCTGACCTCAGGCGGTATGGGCACAATGGGCTTTGGTATGGGCGCGGCTATCGGCGCGCAGGTTGCTCACCCCGAAAGGCGCGTGTTCCTGTTCACGGGCGACGGCAGTTTTCATATGAACCTTAACGAGCTTGTCACGATGAAGTCGTACAACCTGCCTGTGATTGTTCTTGTTATGAACAACCGCGTGCTCGGTATGGTAAGGCAGTGGCAAAAGCTGTTCTACGGCAGCCGTTTTTCGCAGACCGATCCGCACAGAGCTACGGATTTTGTTAAGCTTGCAAACGCATTTGGTGTTGAGGGTATGCGCATTACGCGCGACGAGGAAATTATGCCCACGCTTGAAAAGGCAATCGCACTCAACGCTCCTGTTGTAATTGACGTGCAAATCAGCCCCGACGAAAACGTACTCCCGATGATTCCGCCCGGAAAAACCGTTGACGACATCGTAACCTCAATGTAGCAACGTGACGTTGCATCCAATTCCGCCTTTTTAAAGGTTTGATTTTATTTTAAGTCTGATTAACGGCGGGTTCAGAAATTTGATTTATACAATAGGTTTGATTAACGGCGGGTTCAAAAGTACGCGATATACTTAACTTTTTAAATCAACAGCTAAAACAACCAATAAAACAAAACTGTCATTCTGAGTTTGTTCTCAAAATGACAGTTTTTATTTTGTTAATTAAAATACATACGGCTTGCTGAGCTCAAAGTCCTTTAGCACATTCTTAATTTCGGGCTCGGCTTCCGTTGCCGCGTTAATATAGATTACGCTGTACTCGTTGAGCGAAACATAGGCGTAATGGTTGTTTGTAGTCTCGGTATAGAACATATTAAATGCTAAATCCTGACTTGTGTAGCGCGTTGTCATTCTCGGCTGAGAACGGATCTCGTTTAAGAATCTTCCGGCGGTCTCCCTTGCGGAGAACAAACCGTAGTTTTGTGAATACTCGTCAAATTCAAGGTAAGTAATCTCAAACGAATTATCCTTCGGCTTTGCCGTATAGCATTTGGAGATATACAGCTCTTCCCTGCCCTTGATTGTATCCTCAACCGTCAGTCCGTGCTCCTCCATATAGGTCACAAACTGCTCTGACTTTACCCTGTCGTGCTGGAAATTATAGATAACCGAGGCGTTATAAATCGCAAAATTCATAACCACAAAAATAACTATGGCTGCTCCTCCGGCGATTATCATTCGCTTCGCCTTGATTTTGCGAACCGTAAACACAACACCCAATACGGTCGCTGCGAGCACTACCAAAAACGGAATTATAAACACGGTAAATCTTACAAACTGATTTTCGGTCAATATCGTTGTGACAAGCCCGAATATAAGCGTTATATAGAACGGCGTAAAAAACGATGCGGTAAAGAAAAAATCTCTGGAAACCCTAACCGCACAGCGCTTTACTTTACCCATTCCGGTCGGTGTTTTTGACAGCCTTCTGTCAAGGTAATTCTTTGCGGATTTCAACAGCTTTGAGAGCTCCTCAGGATTTTCAAGCTCACTTTTATCAACGCAGAACCTCGCCTTGTTCTGCATTTTAAAGATAAAATATCCGTCGGTTTCCACAAGCTGCTTTATATTGGTATAAAACAGGCTGAGCGGTTCCGCGCCCTCCTCCGCGATTACAAGGTGATCGTAGAAAAAGTTAAGCGTACAGGCGTGTTTTTTGCCGAACTCCACCGCCTTGCGCGTGTGGACAAAGCTGATAATTGTCAGCACTCCGCCTGCCGCGGCACACAAAACAGCCGGCAATATATTCTTCCACACATTAAATATGCTTCTCGAAAATCTCGCGAGAACCTCGGGCGTGAGCGAGAATATATTGTTCTCAATAAACATCATTACGGCGTACATTCCTAAAAACAGCAACGCCATTGAGACAAGCACGATTACCGCCGTTGAATACTCATAACGCATAGCGGTTTTTATCGACTTTTTATCCGTCAGCGTTTTCGCCTGAGCCATCGGCTGGGGAATACTCTCGGTCTCAGGCTTGCCCAAAAGCGCGTCCACGGTTGTGTCGAATATCTCGCTGATTTTTATAAGCAGGTCAACCGACGGCATTGTTCTGTCGTTTTCCCACTGGCTTACGCTCTGGCGCGTTACATAAAGCTGATTTGCGAGCGCGTCCTGCGACATACCTTTTTCTTTTCTTAAGCTTTGGAGCTTTTTACCAAACGTCATTTAAACAGCCCCTCTTCGTCGTAATACTCCTTATCGGAAATGTCGTCCTTTTCTTCCAAATTGTACTCGCTGCTCTTGAACATGCCCTCGCCGAAGCGGTAGCTTGTGTTCATTGAGCGTACAATCCCTATGCCCAAAATGATTACAATGATGATGAGCGGAATTAAAAGCCAGCCCATATACTCACCTCCCGTGTTTGTTGAGCCAAGTATATAATACCTTACCGAAAAAGTAAAGAAAGTATCGCTTTACATCAGTATTTATCGGACAAAACGGCATTATAAAATTGTTTTTCCATATGGATTTTTTATTACTGAGCCAAAATTTCCTCGAGCATATCGCCTGCATCCTTGCACAAATCGGCGCAGGTGAGCCTTGTTTTTATCCTTATTCCGAGCAGCTCGCGGCATACGAGCGAGCCGTTTTTCTCCCTGAACCTCTCGGCAAACTGCCTGAACGCACCGTTGGCCGCAGCTTTGTTTTTGCCCTTGGCGAGCCCTATTACCATATTCGCGCCTGTCACGGTTCCGCAGGTCTCCCTTAGTCCGCCCATTCCCGCGCCGAAAGACGCAGCAATCATCATCGCAGTATCTCTGTCCATTCCGTAGTCCTCGCAAAACGCCAAAAGCACCGCCTGAGCGCAGTTGCAGCCGTTCTGAAAATTATTTTTTGCAATATCGCCCTTTGTCATAAAATCATTCCTTTTTATTAATTTATTAGATTATATCATTTGTATACTCGGCGGTCAACAAAAATTCCCTGTAATATTTTGTCCTTTTTCATTGACAAAAGACACAATTTAATTGTATACTTACCTTGTGCAAATAACAAAACAATACAAATTTAATTCAAGGAGGATTTCTATGATGAAGCTATTCAAAAAAGCACTGGCCGCTTTTTTGGCTGCTGCTATTGTTCTTCCCGTAGGAACCGTAGCCGCTTTTGCAGAAACCACAGACAAATCCGGTGAACCTAACTATTACCTCGGTTCGTTCTACTACCGTCCGGGCGAGGGTGAAATTTATGGTTTGTCAGACAGCGTTGACTACTATGCATATTCAGACGACTATTTCACAAAGAGCAGCAAGGAGTATGACTCTCACCTTGCAACGCTCAGCATGTCGCTTGCCGAGGCTTCGGTAAGCAGTACGCGCGAGCCGTTCACCCCCGAGGGCTATGCAAAGAAAAACCGTGACGTTATCGCGTTTTTGGAGGACATCGGCTTCTCTGACATCGCCATTAACCACGACTACACAATCAAGCCCACCAAGGACACAATCGGCGTTGCATGCGCCCACAAAAAGATTGTTCAGGACGGCAAGGAATACACCATGCTCACAATCGTTCCGCGCAGCGCAGGCTACGAAATGGAATGGGGCGACAACTTTGTTCTCGGCGCAGAGGGCGACGCAAAGGGCTTTGACCGTTCGTCAGACAAGTGCCTTGAATTTGCCAAAAACTACGTTGAGGAAAACAACATTTCAGGCGACATCAAGGTTTGGGCAGCCGGCTACAGCCGAGGCGCCGCCATTACAAACCTGAACGCCAAAAAGCTTATTGACAATCCCAAGGAATATTTGGGAGAAAGCATTGAGCTTGCTCCCGAAAACCTTTACGCCTACACCTTCGGTACTCCTTATGCAGCCGACACGGCTCAGGATCCCCATAACGAGAAGTACGCCGGAATCTTTAACATTTACCAGACAAGCGAGCTCGCTTCTATGATGGCTCCTGCCAGGATGGGCTTTGACCGCTACGGCACAAGCACCATGATTAAGGATATGGACAAGTACGACGATATGCTTGCCAACCTCAGCACCTGCAACCCCGGAATTTACGAGGAATTTACCACAACAACATCATCAGAGCACTTTATGCCCAAAAAGCTCGGCTTCACTGACGGTTCAATCGGCATGGTTGACGACCCCGACTCTTATATTCCCTCGGACGCGTCAACTTACCTTTCAGGCCTCGGCGCTTATCTTACCAAGATTACCGGCGGCAGAGCAAGCTATGCCGAAAAATACGAGGAGGCGTTCTCTGACTTTATCGGCTACGTCCGTTCCCTTGACGGCGACGAGACTTCCGCGTTCGGCTCGGGACTTATGGGCAGCGACAGCGCGATTGACGCGGTAGTCGCAATGTACGCTTACTTTATGAAACAAAAGTATAAAACCGAGATTAACGCCACCAACGAGGCGCTCACAGCAAAAGCTCAGGAGCTTGCTGTGGTCACAAAAAGCGCCCTTGCGGAAACCGAAAGCAAAGACGGCAGTGAGGAAGTCGGAATTGACGCCGGACAGATTGCCGGTCTCGCGATAAAGCTCGGCAAATATATGCTTATGGACGCTGACGACATCAGACCTATTGCCGCGAACTACCTCTGCGACGCGGTCTACGACGGTATGACCGCCGCAAACGCTTCTCAGTATCTTGTTGACAAAATTGCCAACCCCAAGGCGGCTTACTCGCTTACCTTCACCCTGTCTCACCTTATATTCGGCAACATCTGGCAGAGCAGCGAGGTAAGACCTCTGCTTATCAACAACGAGCAGATGAAAAACGCGGCTACTCTTGTCAGCAACATTACAAAGCTAATGTACGACCACACCAATGAGGTGTATATGTCATGGCTCAGACTTGACGACAGCATTTTTGCCGATTATAAGGCTCTAACCCCCGACCAGACTAACGGCTACCGCAGAGTTTATTTTGACGCTGAAAACCCCGAAGCTCTCGACGGCACAATCCTCAACAGCAAAGGTCAGACCGTAGGCGTTATCGATGACGGCGTTCTTGTTGAGAGCACCGACAAGTGGGTAGGCTTTACCACCACCAACGACGGCGGATTCCTGCGTATTCCGATGGATATGGATTACTCCGTTGTGTTCAAAAACTTCAGCGGTACAATCGGCGCGGCTGTAAAGGAATATGACGTTTATTCGGCAACCGCGAATGATGTATTCAACGGCGCTGCAGAGAACGTTGAAAACGCTACCGTTACCCTTTCGCTGCCCAAGCCCGGCGAAGGCTATACTATTCCCACCGGCGTTGAGTACAAGCTGACCGCTCAGGAGGACAAGGGCGAATACGCTTACGGCGACGTTAACAGCGACGGTAATGTCGATATTCTCGACTCAGCGCTGATTCAGCTTTCAACCAACGAAATGGCTGAACTCACCGATGAGCAGAAGCTTGCCGCCGACGTAAACGGCGACGGCGTTGTTGATATTCTCGACTCGGCTCTTATTCAGAAATACGCCGCAGGAAAAATCGACAAATTCCCGATTGAAAAGGAATAACACAAATTAACCGTTCAGGCTCTCCCGTTTTTGGGAGAGCCTTTTTGAATATCAACGTAATTTTATGCTTGTACAATACGCGATTTTATGGTAAAATTATATGTTAGTAGTATTTTATAAGAAAAAGGTGATGAAAATTGTCTTTTCCGCAGGATAAAATCCGCAATTTCAGCATTATAGCCCACATCGACCACGGCAAGAGCACGCTTGCCGACAGAATTTTAGAGCAGACAAATTCCGTATCGGCGCGCGATATGGAGGCTCAGCTGCTCGACGATATGGAGCTTGAACGCGAACGCGGCATTACAATAAAGGCACGCGCCGTAAGCGTTGTTTACAACGCCGACGACGGCGAAAAATATCTTTTTAACCTAATCGACACCCCGGGTCACGTCGACTTTAACTATGAGGTTTCGCGTTCGCTCGCGGCATGCGAGGGCGCGATACTCGTTGTCGACGCTTCTCAGGGTATTGAGGCGCAGACGCTTGCCAACACATATCTTGCGGTTGACAGCGGACTTGAAATCGTACCGGTAATCAACAAAATTGATTTGCCCAGCGCCGATCCCGAGAGGGTTATCACCGAGATTGAGGACATTATCGGAATTCCTGCCGAGGACGCTCCGCAAATTTCGGCAAAGACAGGTATCAACATCCACGCTGTGCTCGAAAAAATCGTCACCGATATTCCGGCGCCTACGGGCGACGTTAACGCTCCGCTGCGCGCGCTGATTTTCGACAGCTACTACGACAGCTACAAGGGCGTTATCATCTACGTAAGGCTAAAGGAAGGTCAAATTCACCCGGGCGACGAATTTAAGCTGATGGCGACAGGCAGTGTGTTCAACGTTGTTGAGTGCGGACTTATGCACGCTACCCAGTTTGAAAAGACCGACGGTCTTTACGCAGGCGAGGTTGGCTACATCTGCGGTTCAATCAAAACCCTTGCCGACGCAAAGGTGGGCGACACCGTAACGCTTGCCAATAACCCTGCGGCAGAACCGCTCCCGGGCTACAAGGATATTTTGCCGATGATCTATTCCGGCATCTACCCCATCAACCCGGAAGA
>ONPH01000165.1 GCA_900319655.1 uncultured Eubacteriales bacterium | reverse complement strand
CGTATCTTTTCTTCCGGTTTGATTTTCCTGTTTTTGGACATAACAATGCTCCCTTCATGGTTATCAGTGTTTTTTATTTCACTGTCTTCCATAAAGGGAACATACCAAAATGTCAACAGCCGTTTTTATTTACAGTATGAACGTTTCCTCTAATTAATTAAACTCTAAACTCTCAACTCTAAACTCTATTTAAAGATTTTCTGCAAAAAGTTGTACATACACACTCCCCAAAACTCGGAGTCGTGGCCGTAGCCCTCGACGTAATCGTGCTGATTTGCAACTCCCATACCGCTGAAAATGTCGCTGTACTGAGCGGTAAATGAGATATTCCACGGGTCCTTTGAGCCTACCGCGAGGTATACGTACTTCGGCTTGTTTTCGTCGCTCGGAATGGGAAAGCCGTTCTCAAAATACGGCACTGTCCAGTAGCTGTTCATATAGTTTTCGGTCATCACAACCGCGTTGCCGTCGGGCGCGATTGACGCGATATAGCCGAACTTTTCGGGGCGCTTAAAGCCTGTGCAAAGCGAACGCGCTCCGCCCTCGGAAACGCCTGCGACCGCGGTGCTGAGCCTTTCCTCATCGACCGAATAATGCTCCTTAATATACGGCATAAGGTCAACCGGAATGTCGTCGGCAACCTTGTCGTAGGAATAGCGCATATGCCAGCCGTCGTCCTCGTTTTTCTCGTCCTGATGCGCGGTGTACATATCAACCCCGACAATTATCATCGGCTCGCACCGCTTTTCACGAAGAAGATTTCCGTAGAGCATATGCAGATATGAGCCGTCAAAAACGTGCGCGGTGTAGTCCGCTCCCCAGCCGTGAATCATATACAAAACAGGGTACTTTTTCTTGTTGCTGTAGCCCGGCGGAAGCAAAATATTACAGCGCTTGTAGTCGTCCGCAGTGGTCGAATAGTACTCCACGTTCTCAATCAGCGTGCCGTAATCCGTGCCGTCGTGAAGCTTAAACCAGTCCGGGCTGATGTCGTACTCATTGTCCGTCTCGTAAGGATTGAACGGCGGTTTGGTCGGCTCGGGGATTGTTGTGGGAACAGCGGTAGTCGGCTGAACGGTCGCCGGCTGTGCAGTCGTAGGCTGAACGGTAGTCGGCTGAGTTGTCTGCCAGGGCTCGGTAGTAAATTCTGCGGTCGTTTCCCCATCCCCTGCGCTCATACAAGCGCTCAGGCTGATAATAATTATAAGCGCGATAAACAGCGCTGTTATTTTATGTTTTTTCATAATATTCACCAAGGATATTATATAGGAAACGGCATTGAAATTCAATATCAATATAGAGTTTAGAGTTTTGAGGTGTTGTCCAAATCTTTGATTTGGGTAACAACACCCATGCGTTAGCTAATTAATTTAAGGAAAGGTTTGTTTGCGGCACACGTTCCCACGGGCAAGGGCAAGCCTTGCCCCTACAATTATCAACAAAAGTTTCCTCTTAATAACTCTTAACTCTTAACTCTCAACTCTAAACTCTCAACTCTAAAAAATACTTTAGCAATTTAAAACAAACAAGCGCTAAAGTTTTGTTACACTTTTCACAAAGATAATCTAATTTACTCTGTTTTGCTTGACAAACGGACTAAAAAGTGCGATATTAATATAGTTGTTAAAATGTATAACTATAATGTATAAATATGTTAGAAAAGGAAGATTATATGCCTATCACAGAACTTCTCACCAGAAACGCGACATATTTTAAGGACGAGGTTGCGCTGGTTGAGATTAACCCCGACGTCAAGAACATCCCCCACGTCACATGGCGAGAGTACTCGCTGATTGAGTCGGCGCGCACAGGCGCGTTCCGCAAGCAAATCACCTGGGGCGAGTTCGACGTAAAAGCCAACCGCTTCGCAAACCTTCTGCTTTCGCGCGGTGTCAAAAAGGGCGAAAAGGTCGCAATCCTTTTGATGAACTGCCTTGACTGGCTGCCCATTTACTTCGGAATTCTCAAGTCCGGCGCAATCGCCGTTCCGCTCAACTACCGCTACACCGCCGAGGAGATTAAGTACTGCGTTGAGCAGAGCGACTCGGATTTCCTGATTTTCGGTCCTGAGTTCATCGGCAGAGTTGAGGAAATTCACGACAGACTGCCCAGAGTTAAGGACTATTTCTATGTAGGCGACGAGTGCCCGAGCTTTGCGGACAGCTACGAGGAAATGATTTCGTACTGCTCCACCCACGCCCCGAGCGTTTACATCACCGACGAGGACGACGGCGCGATTTACTTTTCATCGGGCACAACAGGCTTTCCCAAGGCGATTTTGCACGCTCACAAAAGCCTTATGCACTCCGCCAAGGTTGAGCAGGCTCATCACCATCAGGACAGAGACGACGTGTTCCTCTGTATTCCTCCGCTTTATCATACAGGCGCTAAAATGCACTGGTTCGGAAGCCTGTACTCCGCGAGCAAGGCGGTACTTCTGCGCGGTGTAAGCCCCGAGTGGATTATCCGCACCGTCAGCGAGGAGCGCTGTACGATAGTTTGGCTTCTTGTGCCGTGGGCGCAGGATATCCTCGACGCGATTGACAGCGGTAAAATCGACCTCGACAAATACGAGCTTTCGCAGTGGAGATTAATGCACATCGGCGCTCAGCCTGTGCCTCCCACCCTGATTAAGCGCTGGAAGGCTGTATTCCCTCACCACGATTACGACACTAACTACGGTCTGAGCGAATCAATCGGCCCGGGCTGCGTTCACCTCGGAATAGAAAACACTCACAAGGTCGGCGCAATCGGCGTACCCGGTTACGGCTGGGAGGTTAAGATTGTCGATACCGAGCGCAACGAAGTGAGCAACGGCGTCGGCGAGCTTGCGGTTAAGGGCCCGGGCGTTATGAAGTGCTACTACAAGGACGCTAAGGCTACCGAGGAGGTTCTTGACAGCGACGGCTGGCTGTATACCGGCGATATGGCTGAACGCGACAAGGACGGTTTTATCTACCTTGTAGACCGCAAAAAGGACGTTATCATCACCGGCGGAGAAAACATCTACCCGGTTCAAATCGAGGACTTCCTG
>ONPH01000001.1 GCA_900319655.1 uncultured Eubacteriales bacterium | reverse complement strand
GTGAGTTAATAACTACAAAACACCTCAGCTTTTATTTGCCGAGGTGTTTTATATTTTGAAAAACGAATTGATTTTGTATTGTGTTTATAATATGATTGTTTCAGCATAGCAATCGCTGTGTTACCAAACTTATGGTTTGAGGCTACAAGGAAGTTAAGGCGGTTAGCACTCCCAAATGAATGGGGGTGATATGTATGACTGAAACAGTTTTATTAATCGTTGTTTTAATAGCGCTTGCAGAGGTCATTAAATACATAAAAAAATAATCGCCCGACAGTTTAGCAGACAACGGACGATTATTTTCGTTTCAATTTGTTAGGCTAACCGCTTTGAACGGTTTTCCTTGTAGTTTTATTATAAACTATACCATAAAAAAAGTCAATATATTAAAACTAAGGCAGGGCGAAAAACCCTGCCTTTTAGAATTGATTTATTTTGCTTTCTTCACGCTGTCTTTTCCGGCAATAAGTCTGATCGCAAAGAGTACTGCGAACATAAGCGCTACTGAAATGCCGAGAACTACAAATACGTTCTGAACAAAGCCGGAGATTAAGTATCCCACGGCGGCTACGCCTGCAACCGTCAGCGCGTAGGGCAGCTGGGTTGAAACGTGGTTAACGTGGTCGCACTGTGCGCCGGTCGACGCCATAATCGTCGTATCCGAGATAGGCGAGCAGTGGTCGCCGCATACCGCGCCTGCAAGGCAAGCCGAGATGCAGATGATAACCATTGACGGAATGTTGCCGTCGGTAACGCCTGCGAGCTGTGAGCTGAACACGCCGGTAACAATCGGGATAAGAATACCGAAGGTTCCCCAAGATGTACCTGTTGCGAATGAAAGTCCCAGAGCGACAGCGAACAGCAGCAGCGGAAGCAGAAGCTGAACAGCGTGAGCGTTCTCAACAATGCCTCTTACGTACTCAGCCGCGCCGAGTTCGGTGGTAACTGTCTTTAATGTCCAAGCGAATACAAGGATTAAAATAGCCGGAACCATCTGCTTAAAGCCTGCAACAAGCGAGCTCATGCACTCTGTAAATTTGAGCACTCTGCGCGCCATATAGTAAAGCATAATTACAATCAAAGCGCCGATTGAGCCGATTGAAAGACCAACGGATGCGTCGCAGTTTGCGAATGCGTTGATAATGCTTTCGCCCTCGAAAAGTCCGCCGGTGTAGAGCATTCCGATAACGCAGAAGCCGATGAGCAGAATAACGGGAAGAATTAAATCAATAACCTTGCCTCTTGAGTGGGCAGGCTCGTCGTCCTTCTCATAAACGCTGTTGCGTGTGGTGAACAAATCGCCGTTCATAGCGTTAATCTCGTGAGTTCTCATCGGGCCGTAATCGGAGTTCGAGAACGAGATAAAGATTACCATAATCAGCGTAAGAATAGCGTAGAGGTTGTAGGGAATTGTGCTGATGAAAAGCTGAATTCCGTTAACGCCCTCAACCGTGCCGCTTACCGCAGCCGCCCATGATGAAATCGGGGCGATAATGCAGACCGGAGCGGCGGTTGCGTCGATAATGTAGGCAAGCTTTGAACGCGAGATTTTATGCTTGTCCGTAACGGGGCGCATAACCGAGCCTACTGTCAGACAGTTAAAGTAGTCGTCAACAAAGATAAGTACGCCGAGCAGGAAGGTCGCAAAGCTCGCGCCTGCTCTTGATTTTATGTGCTTAGCCGCCCATTCGCCGTAAGCGCGGCTTCCGCCTGCGCGGTTCATAAGCACTACGATTGCGCCGAGCACAACTAAGAATGTTAAAATTCCGACATTGTAGCTGTCAGCGATATTGGCGATAATGCCGTCACCGACGATGGTGTTCATTACACCGACAAAGCCGGTGTTCAACGCGATTGCATGAATAATCGCGCCCGATAAAATACCGATGAAAAGCGAGGAGTAAACCTCTTTGGTGATAAGCGCCAGACCGATAGCGATAATCGGAGGCAAGAGCGACCACAGCGAGCCGGTTGCAACGGCGTCCTCGCCCTCTCCGGTTACGACAACAGCCTGAGTAATCGGCGTTTGCGCAAAGCAGAAAACAATGTACGCAATAATCAAGCCGATAAAGATCAGGTTTTTGACCAAAGTCTTTTTGTTCATTTTCTATCTCCCTCATTTAATATTTTCCGAATTGACAAAATTCGGCAAAAGAACACAATCATTTTACCATATTAAAGTGCTGAATGCAACGATTTTTAGTTTTAACGGCATTTTTTGTACACTTAAGACAAATAAGCATACAAAGTTTTATTCAAAGCAACGGTGAAACGGCTTGTAAACCCTAAAATTACGCTGATAATCAACACTTGAACAAAGACCGAAACCGTGATATAATAAAATTTGAAATTTAAGAATTTATCTTTTGGAGATGATTATATGGAGTACAAGTTTTCAGACAGAGTTCAAACCCTAAAGCCCAGCGCGATAAGGGAGATTTTTAAATATGCCGCCGACCCGTCGGTAGTATCGCTTTCAGCCGGCAATCCGTCGCCCGACGCTTTTCCGGCAAAGGAGATTGCCGAGATTTCCGCAAAGGTTTTGGCGGAAAATCCGATTTCGGTTTTGCAGTACAGCGTTACCGAGGGCTACGCTCCGCTAAGACAGCACATGCTGGAGTACATGAAGGAAAAGCACAACACCGGCACCGACAACGACGACATCCTCATCACCACCGGCGCTCAGCAGATTATGGACTTGAGCTCAAAGGCGCTTGTTAATGAGGGCGATGTTGTAATCTGCGAGGCTCCGTCGTTTATCGGCTCGCTCAACACATTCCGCAGCTACAATGCAAAGCTTGTCGGCGTAACCGTTGAGCCCGACGGTATGAGCACTGTTGAGCTCGAGCAAAAGCTTAAGGAAAATCCCAACGCAAAGCTGATTTACACAATTCCGAATTTCCAAAATCCCTCGGGCGTAACAATGAGCCTTGAAAAGCGCAAGAGAGTTTACGAGCTTGCAAAGCAGTACGGCGTGCTGATTATCGAGGACAACCCCTACGGCGATTTGCGCTACAGCGGAGAGTACCTGCCGAACATCAAGACCTTCGACACCGACGGAATCGTAATCTACGCCGGCTCGTTCTCAAAGGTAATTTCTCCCGGTATCCGCGTTGCCTACACAATCGCGCCCAAGCCGATTTTCCAAAAGCTCGTTGTCTGCAAGCAGGGCAACGACGTTCACACAAATATCTGGTCGCAGTACGTTTGCGATGAGTTCATCACCAAGTACGACTTTGACGCGCACCTCGAAAAGCTCAGACAGATTTACACCAAAAAGGCGCAGTTCTGTATGGATTTGCTCGACAAATACTGCGCTCCGGCGATTACCTACAACAAGATTGACGGCGGACTTTTCATCTGGTGCGACTTGCCGAAGGACGTTGATATGCCGCAGTTCTGCAAGACCGCGGTACTCAACAAGGTTTGCGTAGTTCCCGGCAACGCCTTTTTGACCGATGAAAACGACGAGTGCCACAGCTTTAGAATCAACTTCTCGACCCCGACCGACGAACAGCTTGAAAAGGGAATTAAAATTCTCGGAAAATTAGCTAACTCATAAACCGAATACGGAGGATATATTTATGGAACAGCAGAAACAGATTATTTTAACCGGCGACCGCCCCACCGGCAGGCTTCACCTCGGTCACTATGTGGGCTCGCTCAAAAGGCGTGTTGAGCTCCAGAACTCCGGCGAGTTTGACGAAATCAACATCCTTATTGCCGACGACCAGGCGTTGACCGACAACGCCGACAACCCTGCGAAAATCCGCGACAACATTATCAACGTTGTGCTCGACTACCTCTCGGTAGGCCTTGACCCCGAAAAGACCACAATCTGCGTACAGTCAGCGCTTCCGGCACTGCACGCGCTCACATTTTATTATATGAACCTCGTAACAACCGCCCGTCTCGCGCGTAACCCAACCGTTAAGTCCGAGATTCAGATGCGCGGCTTTGCCGACGAGGGACTTCCCGTGGGCTTCTTCGCTTATCCCGTATCTCAGGCGGCGGACATCACCGCGTTCAACGCGAACGTTGTTCCCGTAGGCGAGGATCAGCTCCCGATGATTGAGCAGACGCGCGAGATTGTCGAGAAGTTCAACCGTCTCTACGGCAAAACCCTTGTTCTGCCCAAGGCGATTATCCCCGAAAACGAAACCCAGCGCCGTCTGCCCGGCGTTGACGGCAAGGCGAAGATGAGCAAGTCGCTCGGCAACTGCATTTATCTTTCCGACACCGCCAAGACTGTTAAAAAGCAGGTCAACGGCAAGATGTTCACCGATCCGACTCACCTGAGAATTGAGGATCCCGGTCACACCGAGGGCAACGTGGTGTTCACCTACCTCGACGCCTTCTGCACCGACGACCACTTTGCTGAGTATCTGCCCGACTACAAGAACCTCGACGAGATGAAGGAGCATTACCGCCGCGGAGGTCTCGGTGACGGAACCTGCAAGAAGTTCCTCATCAACGTGCTCGAGGAAACCCTGAGCCCAATCCGCGAAAGCCGCGCGAAATGGGAAAAGGACATCGCCTCGGTTTACGATATCCTCGAAGCCGGAACAAAGAAGGCGAGAGAGACGACAAACGAAACCCTCGCGCGCGTTCAAAAGGCAATGAGAATTGACTACTTCGGTGACCGTTCCATTATTAAGGAATGGGAAAAGCTCCTTAAGGAAGCAAACAAATAAAAGCTTATAAATATAGAAAACCTGTTCATCATACGGTGAACAGGTTTTTTGCGTTATATGCTCTAAGGCTTATCAATCCAGCCCTTATATCCCTCGGTGTACTGGTTATCGGTTATCGGCGTGTAGCGGTTTTGGTCGCCCATATCGTCCAAAAAGCCGTTGTAAGCGCGGTAAATCTCGCCGGTGTTGTTGTCGTAAACGCGCTCGTATTCCCCGAGCATATCCGAGCGCTTCTCCTGAATAATAGTGTCTGACTTGCTCCTCTCCTCAAACGCCTCCATAACCGGATCGGGGTCGTTGAGGGTTGAGGGTACATTGGTTGCGTCCTGCGCGATTTGTTTCCACTGCTGCAGGTAGTAGTCGGTGTAGCTGAACGATTTTGCTATCTGCGCCAGCACCGGAGCCCAGTTAACAAGCTCATCCTTGGGCGCCCACTGAGTAAAAATGCAGTTGACCTCCCAAGCGCCGTAGTTTTTGCCGTTAAAGACAACGTCCCTTGAATCCATAACAACCGCCGAATATATGCCCTCGCCGTCAACATTTTCATCTTTAAATGTAGCGTACAGCGACTGATAATCGTGAATCGGCGTGTTCGGGCGAATCGACTGCAGTTGAGCCTTGTTGTCGGGAACGCAGGAATTTTGCACGGTGAAATACTCGGTCGTGCTGCTGAACATCGCTTCAAAAAATTCCCTGACCGTTCCGTCCTGCATTGACAAGCCAAAGCCGAGCGCGTCCTTCATTGAAGCGTCCTTTGCGGCGTAGGCGTGGTCGATGTTCGCAAATCCCACGGTTTTATCGGGAGAATACACTTGCCATTGCATCTGATTTGCGTCGCCGTTAAATTCCACCTGCCAGCCTGCCGGGATTTGCAGGGTGAAATATTGGTTTTGGTACGGCTGCCACTGAACGCTTGCCCACTCGGCAGGCCTTATATTTACCTCGGCGGCGGTGGGAGCCGGAGCTTGTGTAACCGGAGCGGTGGTGTAGTCGTCGGGCAGCTCGTATGTAGAGTCCGTTGTGCCGGGAATATCCTCGGGAGCTTGGTCGGGGCTTAGCACCTTTGCGAACGGGAACAATGAACAGCCTGAAAGAATTGCCGCCAAAATCAGGCACAGCGCGGTTGAAATTAGTTTTTTCATAACATCCCTCTTATCACTTAAAGCTGATTGTGCTCAATAGTTTTTCAAAAGCCTCGACGGATTTATCCGAACGGGTGGTTACAAATCCGCTTTTGCCGTTGTTCCTGATCAGGTAAACGTCGCTGCCGTGCTGAGTGTAGTACTCATAGGGTTTGCCGTCGCTGTCGGCGCGTACGGTGTAAGTGATGTTTCCGACCTGCTTTTGCTCGTATTTCTTATCCTTTTTAAGCTGCTGCTCCACGGTTGTATTTTTATATTCCGCAATTACAAAGGCAAAATCCTCGTTGTCCTTATCCTTGCCGAACTTCCAGCTCAGCCTTTTTTCAACTGCGGTGCCGTCGGGAGTTTCTTTCAGCGTTGAAGTTGTGCAGTAAACGTTGAGCGTGCTGTCAAGGGTGTACTGAATGCCGTCGAACTCAATATTGTTATCCGTCAAATCGGCGTTTTCGGTGAATTTAACGTTTGCCATTACCTTGTCAAACTTTTCTTTGTCAATGCTGTCGGCGAATTTATAGCGAATCGCATAGGCGTCGGCGTCCTTTTGAAGAAACGCGCATTCGTTTTTGCCTGTTTCGTACATTTGATATGAAACGCCGTTGTATTCCGCGGCAGTGGTTTTTTCGAGCGGAATTTCAACAGCCAGCGTAATGCCGAACATACAGGCGTAGCATATGCTTGATTCGTCCTCAAAATTGTAGGTGATGTCCTTTTCCGCAAACTTGCCGTCGGAGTATTTTTCAATATAACGCTCGACGGTTTTGTAGGCTTCGGGAGCGGTGAAGCTCATTTGGTTTACGCCTTTGTCCTGAGAGACAACCGCGGCGGTGGTCGGCTGAGCTTGTGCGGACTGCTGACTATCGGCACTGCTCTGTCCTGCCGACGAGCAGGCGGTCAGTGAAAGGATTGCCAAAGCGGACATATATGCGGCTAAGATTTTTTTCATTTGTTTACCCTCCTGAGTATATAATTTTTCATGTTAATCATAGCATATATGCGTTTTGCCCGCTATGGCATATTCCTGCTATTTGGCTTATCTATGCGGTTTTTGGCAAAACAAAAATCCTCACCGTCGTGGTGAGGATTGTGGTTATTCATCTGTAATGTTCAGCTTGCATAGCGCCGCTCTGGTTTGAGCGCCGGTCTTTTTGTAGATTGAGGTGATGTGGTGGCGCAGGGTGTTGACCGACATATTCATCCTCAGCGCGATCGCCTCCTGCTTGTCGTCGGTCTCGGTCAGCTCCTTAAAAACCTGAGCTTCCTTTGGGGTGAGCCCGAATTTTTCACGGATTTGCCCGGGTGTAATTTTCGCGTTAGGTTCTGATTTTTTCGTTTCTTTATTTGCAATCGAGCTCAAATTCAAATCTCCGTTGAGAGCCATAAAGACAATCGCGGCGGACAGCATGGCGATGTCGATTACCAAAACGCTCACGGCTGAGAGTGTTGAAAATTTCAGCGCAAAGGACAGCAGAACCGCGGCACTGTCGATAATCCGCCCTGCCGAAGCCCAAAACGCGGGCTTTTTTGTTTTTTGCGCAAGGAACATAAATGTGAGGTTGTAGTACGAGATAACCGCCGACATCGAAAGGTAGAACAGACACATATTGAGCGTGTAGGTTTCGCGACCGATGAGCACCGCGTTGAGCAGGGCGATCACCGTCACACAAAGCGTGCAAACAGGGAGCAGCTTTCCCTTCTTTATATCGCCGATAAAGCCGAACAGAATTACACCGGGTATCATCAGCAGCCTCGGAAAGCTGTAAACATTGTACTCCGTGTAGTTTGAGGCTATCTGCAGGTGGTGAATGTAGTTGTTGTAGTAGCTTGTGAACATCAGCATGGCGACGGTGATAACCACCGCGCAAATCAGCTTGAATTTCGGCACAGAGGAAAAACCCTTATCCTCAGTTGATGTTATAACGCGTTTTTCCGTATACAAAAACATCAGTAAGAGCGCAAACGCGCAGAATACAAAAACTCCAATAAGGGGTCTTAAATCAAAGCTTAGCTGAAAAACATACTGAACCGCAACTGCGAAGGCGTAGCCCAGTCCAAAGCAAAGTCCGAAATGCTTAACGTCCGCAAAACATGACATATAATAGTATACGCAGCCGCCGGTGTAACCGAGACAAAGCACCGTCGTGCCTGTCACAATCAGATAAAAAAGCGAAGCTTCATTTGAAATCAGCATTAACCAAAAGCCTGCAAAGCAAACGCCGAGAGCGGTCAGCTTAACAGCCCTGTGATTAACAAAGGAACGCAGAACAAAGCCGAGTATTACCGGCAGCTGCATACCGTAATACACAAGCTCCTGATGCTCGGGCATAATAAATCCGCGCCCTGCCTTATTGCCGAGCCGCAAAATTACAAGCTGAATGAGCATAAATGCGGCGAATATCAGTATGAGCGAAACCGCTCTTTTTCTCTGAAAAAACGTAATAATTCTATCCATAGCATAAACCTGTAAAAAAAACACCTTGGTTACATTTTATCATAACCAAGGTGTTTTGTACAGTTATAAAGCTGTTAAATTTTGGAAATTACAGGCTCATCTTGAGCTGGTCGAACCAGTTTGTGCCGAGCTCCTCAACAACCTTTTCAATTGCTTTGAGAGCGTCGTCGGGAAGCTTGTCGTAGCCGTCCTTTTCGTAACCGAACGCCTTAATCTCGTTTACTCTGTCGATCATACGTGCCTTAAGCTGAGCAACATAATCCTCGTCCTTCATATCGGGAACAAAGCCTTCCCACTCCATAATCTCGATGTCGGAGAAGGGACCCCACTTCTTGAATTCTGCCTTGCCCTCAACGATGGCTTCGAGAATTCCGAGTGTATCCTTGGGCTGAACCTTCTTGCCCATAAAGTCGCCGGTGTTTACGATGTAGCAGTCAACGTTCTTCTCCTCAACGAGCTTCTTAAACTTAGCGTAGTCGTTTGCGAGGGGATATGTTCTGAACGGGTTAGCGTAAGGAACAACAACGAGCTTGTTGGGGTCAACGCCGGGAGCAAGACGCTCTGCCGAAGATCTCTTTGTTGCGAGTGTTGCGCCCATTACAGAAGCGAGCGAAGCGCCCTTGAGCTTAACAACAGGCGGAAGTGTAGGATCCTTCATAATCCAGAAGATAGCGTTAACGGGAGCGTCGATTTTGTCAACGCGGTTGGGTGACCAGAGCTTTGACTTAATAGCTCTGCCGTTGCCGTTGCGGATATCCTCGGTAACAACCTGAATTTTACCCTCGTCGTCAAGAGTAGCTGAGCAGTTCTGGAGAGTGAGCAGATACTTGTTGTCGGGGCAGCCTGTGGGATAGTCGGCTGTCTTGTCAAAGTATGTCGGCTCAATCGCGATAGAAGCGCAGGTGTCGGTGTTGATGATGAACGCGTCGTCGTGGAGAACCTTAATCTCATACTTGCCGCCGTGCTTAGCGTGGGTAAGAGTTGATTTTCCCGAGCCCGAAAGACCGTAAACCGAAGCAACGTACTTGCTGCCGTCAGCGAGAGTGTACTCCTTCTGACCGCCGTGGCATGAAGCGTATCCGTTGCGGTTAGCGATAGCCCAAACCATTGTCAGTGTGCCCTTCTTGTGCTCGCCGAAGTATCTCATACCGAGGATGCAGGCGCAGTTTGTCTCTGTGTTGAAGTAGCAGAGGGTTTTCTTAGCCGGGTCTGACAGGCAGTCAAAGCTTACGCCGGGGTTCTCAACGGGAGTCCACTGGGGATCCGAGAAGATGTAGATGTCGGGCTCGTTGCCATCGCCTACGGGCTTAGACTCCTTGTACATCTTAACGTACTCGTCGGACATATACTGGAAGTTGAGCATCCAGTTGTACATAATATTTTCCTCACCCTCAGGAATAAGAAGGTGAACCTTAACCATAAACTCCTTGTCAAGTCCTGCGTAGCAGGTAGCGTGGTAGAGCTTTTTCCAGCGAGCGCTGTAAACCGCGTCCATAACAACCTTGTCAAGGGCCTCGCAGTCAACGCCGGGCTCGCCTGCAATACGTCTTGCGGTAGCGTAACGGCCGGTGATTGCGCCGTCGTTAAAAAGCAGAACCTTGGCGTCCGGCTCAAGACCGAACTCCTCGCCGCGGTAAACGGGCATATCGGTAACGATAGTACCGGGTGAATTCTTAGCGAGGTTATAAGCCTCTTTAAGTGTGTTAACCTTTACAACGTTGTTGCCGTAAAAGGCAGCCTCGATGATTGATCTGGTCTTAGAAAAACCGACCTTTCCCTTTCCGATTTCGCTAATCGGATAATTAGCTTTTGTTGACATATCATTACTCCTTTGCTAAGGCGGAAACCGCCTGTTATTATACTATTATATGTGCTTTGCCTATGCACAGCCTATTATAGCATTATAAAAACCTTTTTGCAAGTGATATTGCAGTATTCTCAGACAATAATTGCAGAATGGCTGAATTATTGTTCTTTTACAGAAATATAACGTAGATTTTGAATTACAACGCCGCCGTTCCGTCATTTTTGTATAAGACATTAACTCTATTGACTTATATTGGCGAAAATGGTAAAATAGTGTAATATTAACAAATTTTAGATATCAGGTGAAGTTTATGGTAAAAACAGCTTGTTCGGCGGCATTACTTACGCTGTGCCTTGTTTTCGGACTAATGCTTTTCTCGGGCTGCGGCGATAACGCGCAAAACAATGAAATTGTCGGCAAGTGGGTACCTGCTACCGCGACGATTAACGGCGAGACGGTGCAGTTTGGAGAGCTCAACACCGACAGCGACAAATTCGGATTTGTGTTTGAATCCAACGGAAGCTGCGAAATCACTATAGCCGGAACAAAAAACAGCGGCACATACACCTTTAACGAGACCTCGGTTGATGTTGAGTACGGCGGAAAGAGCGAAAAGCTCAGATATTCCGACGGAATGTTAACGCTGAACTTCAACTACAACAACGAAACCACATCTTTTGTTTTCACCAAGGCGACGGAGACGAATTGAATTATAGCAATATTTCAAGGGACAGGATTTTTTGCCTGTCTCTTTTTTTAACTAAAATTATCACTAATTTAGGCACTTGCCATAATATTATGTACAAATTACAAAATTTTCATATAATTCTTCTTTGTTTCTCCTTGACAAAAAAGCAACATAGATTTATGAGATATAAGGAAAAATAATCATTCTGGTGAATTCTGCCCCTGCGGCAGTCCCTGCCACTTGGGCATTATTTGCCGAAATGGCTGACTTTGCCAAATTGACTATTCTTCGAAACGCAATTTTCGCAAAGCGCGTAAAAAAGCGGTGCAGTGTGCTTACACCGTGCGTTTGGGCGGAAAAATCTAATGAAAGGAAGATGGTAATTATAAACAAACATTCACTCACCAAGCGTCATACGGCTAAAAGGAAAAGCTCGTTTTTGAGAACCTTGTCGATGCTGCTGGCTCTGCTGATGATGTTGTCTATCTCAATTGTGGGAATTCCGACAGCTTCGGCAAAGGATGAATCCGCCTTTGTTGACAATGAGTGTATCTACATTGACGTTTCGCAGGCTTTAAGCGGCGGCGGTAGATGGGATGATGCAAGCGCCGAGTCAAGAGTATTTACATACTACAACGACTCCGACGATGCAAACTACTGTCACGAGTTTAAAGAAAACTTTGCAAACAACGGTTGGTTTACGGGTTCTAATGTTCTGCAAAAAGGTATTTTAGCGGACAAGTTTGCGGATCATATTTACAGGTTCCGTATCCCGAGCGATAAGATCAGCCATGTTCGCATTGCCAGAACAAACCCGGGCGCTTCAAAGGTTTGGAACGTATCCAAATATATGTGGGATAACCAGAGAAGTAAGACCGCAGGCAGCAAGTCCAACTGCATTAAGATTACCGACTGGGGCGAAGGCTATAACTATGACAATAATACATGGTCCGGTAATGCCAATAATGCATCTTGGGTATCGTTTGCTCCTACAAATAACGCGAGCTTCAACTCAAAGACAGCTCAACGACGGTATTAAGAACGTTTACGCACTTAAAAACGCGGATCAGTTCAACTTTACAAGCAACGCGCTCAACGGCAAGAGCTATACTTACGCTCACTGTCGGTACAACAGTAAACGTTGCCGAGAGCTTCCCGAGCGATAACGTCTTTACATACGGCAAAACCTCGTGGGTGGTTGTCGATACTAACGACAACAACTCGGTAGTTGCACAGAGTGCTGCTACGGCAACTCAGTCGCTTAACTCATCGTTTGTTTTCAAGACAAACAAGACGGGCACATTCGACCCGACCAAGTTAAAGCTCACTTATACAAATACCCCCGACAAAGCAAACGCTGTTATCAAGAAAAACGTTATTGATTCAAACAGTATAGATGTTTCGGACAGCAAGTCCTTTACCGCTACGGGTGCTACACAAACCATTACCAACAAGCAGCCCGATTCCGGAGAGGTTGACAGCGAGGGCTATGTTATTGACGGCGACGGCAACCGCACCTCGGATTCCCCGGTGATTTTTGAGTACGACCTGAACGCTCTACACCGCGACAGCGTTGCTTATAACAAGGGGCTGATTAACCACCAAGGCACGGTTGATACCAGCGACTATACCAAGGCAGCGCTCAAAATGAGTGATTACGGACTGTCAAATTTTTACTGCTACCTTAGTATTCCGAGCATAGATATGTACCTTCCGGTTTACCTCGGCGCGAACGACGATATGATGAGCTGCGGCGCGGCTCACCTTGCAGGAACCTCGCTCCCGGTTGATATGAAGGACACAAACGTTGCCCTTGCAGGTCACACCGGTTATATCGGCAGAATATTCTTCGACAACATCCGGCGGCTTGATATAGGCGACACCGTGACCATTCACAACTACTGGGAAAGTATTAACTATAAGGTAATCGACTATAAGGTTGTAAAGCCCAACCAGACCGCCGACATTTATATCCAAAACGGCAGACAGCTTTTAACCCTCATCACCTGCATTAAAAGCAAGGGCGAGGGCTTTGACCGTTATTTGGTAATTTGTGAGAAAAAATAAAGGGCGGTAATCCGCCCGTAAAAAAAGAGCTGATTTCTCAGCTCTTTTTGCTTTTTAAACTGAATTTACTTTCCGTGCCTTTCGCAAGCTTCTTAAAGTTCGGGTAGTGCCTGAGTATTATGAGCAACGCCGCGGCAATCGCCATAAGCTCAACCCAAATGTTTGAAGGTCCTAAAAACGCCAGCGCAACCGGGCAGAATGCCGCCGCCGAGCACGAGGCTACCGACATATATTTTGTCGTGAACAAAATGATGAAGAACAGCGCCATTGCCATCAAGGTCATCCGCCAGTCAACAAACCAAATCGTCGCAAATCCCGTGATGAACGCCTTGCCGCCCTTGAACTTATACCAAACGGGGAAGCAGTGGCCTATCATACAGAATAAGCCCGAAAACTGAGCTCCGAACTGCCACATTCCGAACATCTGCTGCATAATCAGCGCGGTCAAAAAGACAGGAAGAACAGTCTTAAGAATGTCGATTACCAACACCATCCACGTCACAATACCGTTGCCGTAGGTGCGCTTAAAGTTCGTAAAGCCCGGGTTGTTACTGCCGAATTCCCTGATGTCCTGCTTGTAAACGAGCTTTGAAAGTATTATCGCGCCGTTGAGACCGCCCAAAATGTAGGAAACAACTGCCGAAATACAGAGAATTAATACCATCATGCCTGATCAAACCTGCTTACGTCCTTGCCCCATGAGAAGATTGCGATTGCGTCGGCGCCGATTGAAGCGCCGATAATTGGGCCGATGTAGCCGAGAATAATGTTTGCCTCGGGGAGCTTTTCCTTAAGCATCTGCACAACTTCCTCAGCCTCTTCAAGGCAGTCCGCGTGAGCCACGAGAATATCCTGATTCTCGTCCTCAATAGCGTCGGCGGTGAGGTTTACAATCTCCTCGAGCGAGTTAAATCTTCCCTTAACCTTCTTAATCGGCACATTGTTGCCCACGCTGTCGGAAATAATAATCGGCTTTACACCAAGCAGGTTGCCGAAAAACGCCGACGAGCCGGTAACTCTGCCTGCTGCCTTAAGCGCGTTAAGGTTGTGAACGGTAACAAACTGGTTAACTTTGTTTCGCGCGGCCTCGGTCTGAGCGACAACCTCTTCAAAGCTGAGCCCTTCATCTCTGAGCTTAGCCGCCTTAATAGCGACTTGGCCTTCGCCCATGCTGGCGTTGAGCGAGTCAACGCTCGCGATTTTAGCGTCGGGATAATCCTTCAACAGCTCCTCGGCAACGACCTTTCCGGTGTTTACCGAGCCGGAGCACTTGCCAGAGCAGGCGATGTACACAATGTCAAAGCCCTCGTCAAGCCACTGCTTGAAGAAGGTTTCAAAGGTAGGCGCGGGCACCTGAGTTGTTGTCACGCGGTTGCCGTCGCGGATTGTATCGTATAAATCCTGCGGAGAGAAGTACTCCCAGTCAAGGCTTGCAGGGGTTTCAACGCCGTCCTTAACGGTGTTCATCTGCAAATAATCAATATTGTACTTTTCGCGCAATTCTTTTGTAAGGTCTGAGCATGAGTCTGTTACAACTTTAATCGGTCTCATCGTAAATCTCCTTTATTCAAGAATAATTATATAATCGTAAATCGGCTGTCCGCCGTCAATCATAACAATTTCGGTTCTGCGGTAGGCTTTTCTGAGCTCCTTGTAAATCTCGTCGGATTCTTCCTTGGGAACGTCCTCGCCGACGATGACGAGCATAATGTCGTAGCGCTTGGCGCCAAGCTTTTCGGTCAGTCCGAACGCTACCGCCTTGCGGTTTTGGTCGTCGATGTAAATTTTATCCTCGACAAAGCCTACGTAGTCGTCCTTTTTAATCTCCACGCCGTCCATCTCGGTATCGCGAACCGCCTTTGACACCATTCCGGTGACAACGCCTGCGATAATCTCCTTTTGCTCGGCAATGATAGTATCAATATCGTTCGAGGTTGTGTCGAGCATTGAAATCGCCGCGTAACCTTCACCGATTGTCTTGCTCGGAATAATGTGAACATCCGCGTCCTTATACAGCGCCGCAGCCTGATTTGCCGCCATAATAATGTTGCCGTTGTTCGGGAAAACAAAAATGATATCTGCGTTAACCTCCTCGAACGCCTCAATCAAATCCTCTGTCGAGGGGTTCATACTCTGTCCGCCGTCAACAACACAGTCGCAGCCGAGGGAGAGGAAGGTGTCCTTAATTCCGTCGCCTGTCGCAACGCTGACAATGCCGTACTTTTTATGCGGCTTTTTCGGCTTGGGCTCAAACTGCTTTTGAGCGTGAGTTTCGTTGTGCTGAAGCGTCATATTCTCAATCTTCATCGTGAGGAACTCACCGAACTGCTGAACGTAGTTAAACACGTCGCCGGGCTTTTTGGTGTGAACGTGAACCTTCACGATAGTGCCCTCGCGGAAAGCGACAACCGAATCGCCCACGCTGTTGAGCCAGCTTATGAGCGCGTCGATGTCAAAGGAGTCGATATCGATTTTCGCCTTTTGCAGTCTGAGCAAAAACTCGGTGCAGTAGCCGAATTCGAGCACACTGTCCTCGGTAAAGGCGTTGAGGTCGATGTTCTTTCTCGCGGAAAGCGGCTGTGCTCCTTCACTGAGAATTTCGCCGCCGATAGCCTTTTTCATACCCTCTGCAATGTAGATAAAGCCTGCGCCGCCGCTGTCGACAACGCCTGCCTCTTTAAGCACCGCAAGCAAGTCGGGAGTTCTGTCGAGCGAGCGCTTGAGCTCCCAAATCAGGTCGTTAAAGTAGTCGTCAAAGCTGCTGCCGTTTGTAACGCGGCTGTTGGCGTAGCGCACGCCGTCCTTGTAAACCGTGAGGATTGTGCCCTCAACGGGTACGGAAACCGCTCCGTAAGCCTCTTTGACTCCGCTTTCCATCGCCTTTGAAAACATCGGAACGTTAACGCTGTCCTTGTCCTTAAGTACCTTGGCGATACCTGCGAAAATTCTCGAAAGAATAACGCCGGAGTTGCCCCTTGCGCCGAGCAGCATACCGCCTGCGGCTCTGTCGGCGATCTTAAAAATAGAAGTTTCGCTCTCGTCGGTCAAATGAGCCGCGCCCGAGTCGATTGTCATAAACATATTGTCGCCCGTGTCGCCGTCCGGAATCGGAAAGACGTTAAGGTCGTTGACAAGCTTTATATTATCGCTTAATTCCGCCGCTCCGCTCTTAATCATATTTGCGTACAGCGCGCCGTCCATTAATATAGTGCTCATAGTACCTTCCTGTTCTTTAGAGTTATATTCGCAACCAAATGACATTATAACATAACATAGTGAAATAATCTACATTTTTTGATAAAATTTTTCTATGCAATTAATTCCGTATGTTCAACCGCGAGCCGTTTTCCGCTCAGTCAGCACAAAAGCCTCGTTTTTCGATAACTATTGACTTTTTTTGCGCTAACGTATAAAATTTAACTGTTAGGATGTGGTGTTGTGAGCAAGCAAAACAGCGTTGACATATATTCATCAAAGAAAAAGGGAAAAAAGGGCAAGATAGCCGCGGTTATCATTATAATCGTGCTCGTGCTCGCGGCAGCCGCTGCGGCGTGGGTATGGTTTTTTAACCGCGATTTAATAAAAGACTTTCTTCCGCAGGAGGAAACCCGGCCGACTACGGTTGAGGAAGTCACCACCGCCGTGCCCACAACAGCCGAGGTCACTACCGAGCCCGAGACCGTGGCGTTTGTCGAAGTGCCCTACGTTCACGGCTACTACGTCAAGGACGCATATTATAAGCTCAACGACGCCGGACTGCGCTACACAATCGTTCGCGAGTACAGCGACGAGGTTCATCTCGATTACGTAATCAGCCAGGAGCCCGAGGCAGGGGAGACAATCCGTCAGGACGAGCGCGTTATTCTGCACGTTTCAAAGGGCTACGACAACCAGCCTGCCGCAACGGTAGCGCCTGCCGAGCCGCTCTCGACCGAGCCGACAAAGGCTGACGGCGAAAAAGAGGACAAAAAGAAAACCGGCGGAACTTACATTCTCGACGGCTCGGATAAACGCATAATTTCAAGGAGCGAGGTCACGGGACTTGACAACAACGAAATGACGCTCGCGCTAAATGAAATTTTCGCAAGGCACGGCAGAAAGTTCAACACGCCGAGTATTCAGGCGTATTTTGACAAGCAAAGCTGGTACAAGGGCACAATCTCCGCGGCTGATTTTGACGAGGACGTGCTCAGCGCGGTAGAACGCACCAACGTAAACACAATCCTCTCGGTTATGGAGGAGAAGGGATATAGGTAGAGTTGAAAGTTGAAAATTGAAAGTTGAAAGTTAATGGTGGGCTTCGCCCACACCCAATTTAAAGCCTCCCCCGTTCAAAAACGGGAAATTCCCCTGTCAGGGGAAATGTCACGAAGTGACAAAAGGGTTGCCGTTTTCGCTAGAAAAAGGTGGCATTTTTGCTTGCAAAAATGACGGAGGGGGCAGACGTTTCCGATAGCGTCAACATTTCCTTAACACCGTAGGGGCGGACCCATGTGTCCGCCCGGGGAACGTGAACCGTGTTAATCACACAATCCGTTTTAATCGCGATAAACAAACGTGTAATTCAGCACACAAAATACAAACGGCTGATAACAAAAATATATAATTACGGATTATCCGCATTATCCACACAAAATCTCCGTAATCTTATCCTTATTCAAATTCTCACCGATGACGATTACGATGTTCTGTCCGTTGTCAATCGGGCTGAGGGTTATGCTGCCGCGCACGGCGTTTAGCTCAAGCCATTTTCCGCTGTCATTTACAAAGCCCTTCGCGCGGAAAATTCCGCCTGCTTTATCCGTTTCAAACAGCGCTTTAACCCTCTGTTCAAGCTGTTCGGGACTAAGCGAAAGCTCCATAAAATACAGCGATTTAAAGCCTGAGTCGTCGGTCGTTTCGAGCTTTGTAAAGTCTGGGGAGAAGTAACCGCAGTTTTCGATTTCCTCATAGTCGCTGTCTGTCAGCTTGTCCCAGTCCTTTGCCGTTACGCTTTTTTCGTCAAACCTGCGGCGGCTGCCGAAGTTCTGCAAAACCGCGTTGATCAGCGCGGTTGTTTTTTGTGCGGCAGCTTCATTTGCAAGCTGGGTTTTGCTCAGCACCAGCCTGCCGGCAACGCACGCCTGAGAAGCCAAGAGATACTCCGCGCTCTTTGAGAGCTCCGTGCTTAAATTCACGTCCGCAACGGCGATAACGCTGCCGATTTGATACCACCTGTCGAGCGGTTCTTCGTACAGCGAATCGAAAAATTCGTCCACGTCAAAAACCCCGGACGGCTCAATCAGCACGCGGTCGCAGCCGCTCATGGCAAGCGCAATCAGCTTTGTTTTGAACCGCCTTTGGTGGCAGTCCCTGTCGCACGCGCCTGCGACGGACTCAATTCCGCAGTTATCTCCCTCAAGCTCAGAGAGCAGCATTGTGTCAACGTTTACCGCGCCGTAGTCGTTCACCAAAATTCCGATTTTCTGCCCCTTGCCGATAAGGTAACGGGCGTATTTTTTATAAAGGTCGTTTTACCGCTTCCCAAAAAGCCGGTAATCAAATCTATTTTTATCATATTTCACCTTAATCAACCGCCAAAGAAAAGATGTTCTATCAAAATTTTTGTTCCAATCACTATCAGCGCAATTCCGCCGGCAAGCTCTGCCTTTGACTTGTACTTTGCGCCGAAAACGTTGCCGATTTTTACCCCGGCGGCGGAAAAGCCGAAGGTGATAACGCCGATTGTCAGCGCCGCGATAACGATGTTCACGTTCAAAAACGCGAACGTCACGCCCACCGCGAGAGCGTCAATGCTCGTCGCAATAGCGAGCGGAAGCATAACCTTAAGCGAGAACGAATCGTTTATGTCGTTATCGTCCTTTTTGAAGGACTCGCGAATCATATTCACGCCGATAAGCGCGAGCAGTGCAAACGCAATCCAGTGGTCTACGCTCTTTATAAGGCTCTCAAACTGCCTGCCGAGCAGCCAGCCGATAACCGGCATAAGCGCCTGAAATCCGCCGAAGTACAGCCCTGCGGTAACGCTCTGACCTTTGCGGTATTTCCTCACCGAAAGTCCCTTGCATATTGACACGGCAAACGCATCCATCGCAAGTCCTGCCGCAAGTATAATTAACTCAATAGCCGACACAAAATCACCTTTTTATTAGAATACAAGCTGCACCAGCACCATATAAAACGCAACGCCTGCAAAAACGCTGAGCAAAGTGTTCCTGCGCCAGATGTGCAGACCTGCCACAAGCGCGCCTGCGAGCAGCTCGGGAATACAGTAGGGGTACTTGAAGAACGACACATCCTTAAAGCAGTAAACCACAAGCATTCCGATAACAGCATATGGCAGAACAGTGCCTAAATATGTAACAACCTTAGGTCTTTTTCTTCCCTCGGGAAAGCACAAAAACGGCAAAAACCTCACGAACATCGTGACCGCCGCCATTACCGCGACCAAAATAAGCGAATATTTGGTATCAATCACCGCTCTGCGCCTCCTCTCCGCCGGAAGCGCCGGTTTTGTCGAGCTTTTTCCTGAATATTACAAGCTCAAACGCTATGAGCACCATCGCCGGAATAATAAACAAATCCGCGCCGAAAATCACAAGGCATACAATTGTCGTTACAACGCCGAGAATTACCGGCAAATGCTCCTTTGTGCTGAGCCACTGCTCAACCATAATTACGATGAACAGCGCGGTCATCGAGTAGCCGATGCCCTCGTTTGAAAACGGTAAAATTTCACCGAGCACCGCGCCGAGCGTACAGCCGGTTATCCAGTAACAGTGGTCGAGCGCGGTTAAAAACAAATAGTATTTTTTGCGGTCAATGCTGTCGTCAAGCTCCGCCGAGCATACGATGGAGTATGTTTCGTCGGTAAGCCCGAAGATTAAGTACGGCTTAAACCATCCCGTGCCCTTGTACTTGTCGAGCAGCGAAAAGCCGTAGAAAAAGTGCCTTGCGTTTATAATGAACGTCATTACCGCGGTCGTGACGACAGAAGCGCCGCTTGCCAAAAAGTCAACGCCTGCGTACTGTCCCGAGCCTGCAAACATTGTACAGCTCATAAGGATTGCCCACCAAAAGCTGTAGCCCTTGCTCTGCAAGAGTACGCCGAAGCCCACTCCGAGCGCAAGGTAGCCTGCCAGCACCGGAAGGCTGTCCTTGAAAGCTCTTTTAAAAGTTCTCTTTATCATAAATACCTGCCTGAGTTTTTGCGATATAACCTGCCGTGACGGCGGATTACTTAAAATAGTTTTCGTCTATTATTATAAAGTGATTTTTGTTAAAGTCAATAATCTTTTCCCTTTTAAGCTCTCCGAGCGAGCGTGAAAGCGATGCGCGGTCAACCGCGAGGTAGCCTGCCAAATCCTCGCGCGACAGCGGAATATCAAACCTATTGCTGTGCGCCTGCTCGCTGCAAAAGCCGAGGTACTTTATAATCTTGTCCCTGATACTGCGCTGGGTAAGGCAGTACATCCGCTTTGACAGATGGTCAAACAGTCCGCGCTGTGAGTGTATCAGGTTTACGAGCATTTTTTGCTGAATTACGGCGATTTTTTCGTCAGTGACAAACAGCGAGTCGGGGTCAATCAGTATAACCTCGCTGTCGTCCCTCGCTTCAATCTCGACAAGCGCGTTGCGATAGTCGAGGATAGAGTACAGCGAGCCGCTGCTCTCGCCCTCGGTAATGCTCTTAATCAGCGTTTTGTTGCCCTCAATGTCGGTACTGCTTATCAGCACGTCGCCCGACACCACAACGCTTATCATATACGAGTAGCTTTTGTCGAGCGTGACAATCTGCCCTGCCTCGAGCGAGATATAGTACGGCTTTGCGCACTGTATAAAGGTGTAAATTTCGCTGTCCGAAAGCCCCGAAAACAAAATTTTGTCGTGGAGCTGGGAAAAATGCTTTGCCTTAATATTTTCAAGATAACGTTTCATATCAAATCTACCTAAAATCCAATAATCAGAGATACCATACTATTCTACCACTAAAACTTTGCATTTGCAACATATAATACCAAAACGAATTTAATAAATCCTATTGGAAAAACTCAAAAAATGTGATATGATATTTTATATATGGCATTTTATCTGTCATCTATAAATGGAGGAATATTAATGAAGCTACACGGAATTAAAGTGCCTCATAAAAAGAATACGGCAAACTGCGTTCCTGTCAGGCTCAGCGTGCCCGAAACGGTGCGAATTCCGATGTCAATGCACATCGGCAAGCCGGCAAAGGTTGCGGTTAAGCGCGGAGATACGGTAAAGGTCGGCCAGCTCATAGGCGAGGCTGACGGTTTTATATCCGCCCCTGTTCACTCAAGCGTTTCGGGAACCGTCGCGAAAATCGAGGAAATGACGCTTTCAAACGGCGCCAAAGGTCAGTGCGTTGTAATTGATACCGACGGCGAGCAGGCTGTTTTTGAGGGCGTAAAGCCGCCGGAGGTTCATGACTTGGACAGCTTTACCGAGGCGGTAAGGCAGAGCGGCGCGGTCGGACTCGGCGGAGCGGGCTTTCCTACCTTTGTAAAGCTCAGCGTAAAGGATTTGAGCAAGCTCGACGCGGTTGTTATCAACGCCGCGGAGTGCGAGCCGTACATAACCTCGGACACGCGCACAATGCTCGATAAGAGCGACGACATTATGAGCGGAATCGAAGCGGTAAAAAAATATTTACAGCCCAACCGCTTTATTATCGGAATAGAGAAGAACAAGCCCGGGGCGATTAAGAAAATGCAGGAGCTTGCCTCGCAGAGCGAAGGCGTAGAGGTGAAGGTTCTGCCGTCGTCCTACCCTCAGGGCGGCGAAAAGGTGCTCGTTTTCAACACCGTCGGAAAAATCATCCCCAAGGGCGGACTGCCGCTTGACGTAGGCGTTATCGTAATCAACGTCACAACGCTCGCGTTTATCGGAAGCTACCTTAAAACGGGTATGCCGCTTGTAAACAAGTGCGTAACCGTTGACGGCTCGGCGGTAAAAGAGCCTAAGAATGTTATCGCGCCGATCGGTATGTCGATTGCAGATGTGCTCGAGCAATCGGGCGGAACAAAAAGCGAGGTAGCAAAGGCGCTCTACGGCGGACCGATGATGGGACTAGCCGTGCCGTCGCTCGATTCACCTATTTTAAAAAACACCAACGCAATTACCGCGATGGATATAAAGGAAGCAACTCCCCCAAAGACCACGCCCTGCATACGCTGCGGAGCGTGCCTTAACCACTGTCCGTTAAGGCTTGACCCGAGGGAGATTGCTCGCGCCTACAAGCTCGGCTCTGTCGAGGATTTGCAGACCTTGCACGTTGACCTGTGTATGGAGTGCGGCTGCTGCTCGTACATCTGTCCGGCTCACCGTCCGCTTGTGCAGACAAACAAGCTTGCAAAGGCGCTGTTAAGGGTTAATCAGGCTAAAAAGGAGGGCAAGTGATGAATAAGTTGATTTCATCGGTGTCGCCGCATTTTCACACGCCGCGCACCTCTCAAGGGATTATGCTCGACGTAATCATCGCGCTCTGCCCTGCGGCGATAGCCTCGGTAATTATTTTCGGCTGGCGCTCAATGCTCGTAATCGGCGTTTGCGTTCTCACCTGCGTGCTCTCGGAGTATCTCTTTGAAAAGCTCTGCAAGCGTGAAAACACAATTTCAGACCTTTCGGCGGTTGTAACGGGAATTTTACTTGCGTTCAACCTGCCTGTGACCATACCGGTTTGGCAGGCGGTAATCGGCAGCGTTGCCGCGATTATCGTCGTAAAACAGCTCTTCGGCGGAATCGGCCAGAACTTCGCCAACCCTGCCATCACCGCGAGAATTATTATGCTTGTGGCGTTCTCCGGAACAATGACAAAATGGGTTTCACCGTCGGGATTTTTCACCGACGTTGACGCGATTGCTTCGGCAACGCCCTTGGCGGCTGAGGCAAAGGGTGCGGCAATGCCGTCGTACTTAGATTTGTTCCTCGGCAACCACGGCGGCTCTCTCGGAGAAACCTGCGCCTTGGCGCTTATCATCGGCGGAATTTATTTGCTGATTAAGCGTGTTATAAGCTGGCACACGCCCGTGGCGTTCCTCGGAACCGTCGCGGTAATGTCGCTTATCTGCGGCAAGGATGTGCTCGGTCAGCTTCTCTCGGGCGGACTAATGCTCGCGGCGTTCTTTATGGCGACCGACTACGCGACAACGCCGTCCACAAAGTGGGGCAAAATCATCTTCGGCATCGGCTGCGGACTTATCACAATTTTAATCCGCTTCTGGGGCAACTACCCCGAGGGCGTAAGCTACTCAATTTTGATTATGAATATTTTAACGCCGTATATCTCCAAGCTGACGCGCTCAAAGCCCTTGATTGGGGGTGGTAAGCAGTGAAGGATATAATCAAGCCGATTGCGGTGCTCGCCGGAATTTGTTTGGTAGTAACCGCAGTGCTCGCTTACATCAACCTCGTAACCTCGCCGATTATCTCCGCGGCTGAGGAAGCGGCTGCCGAGCAGGCAAAAATGGAGGTTATGCCCGGGGCGAAAAGCTTTGAAGCCGTAAGCATTGAGCTCCCCGAGGGCGTGACCGAGGCGTATATCGCTGACAACGGCGGATATGTGTTTATGCTCAGCACAAAGGGCTACGGCGGAGAAATCAAGCTTATCTGCGGCGTTAACGCCGACGGAAGCGTTGCCGGAATTTCGACGCTTTCGCACAAGGAGACGAGCGGAATCGGCTCGAAGGTTGTTGAGGACAACTCGGGCTACCGCGAAAACTTCTACGGAAAAACCGCTGACAATTATTCGGAGGTTGACGCCGTGACGGGCGCGACAATCTCATCAAAGGCATACAAAAAGGCGCTTGACGGCGCGTTCGAGGCGTATGAGCTTGCAAAGGAGGCGAAGTAATTGAACACACTGCAAAACTTTTCAAAGGGTTTGATTAAGGAAAACCCTGTTCTGGTGCTTGTTCTGGGAACCTGCCCTACTCTCGCCACCTCGACGAGCGTTACTAACGCACTCGGAATGGGCGCGGCGGCAACGGTGGTTCTGCTCTGCTCAAACATCGTAATCTCCGCTCTGCGCAAGATTATCCCCGACAAGGTTCGTATTCCGTGCTACATCGTGCTGATTGCAGGCTTTGTAACCGCGGTTCAAATGCTCGTAAAGGCGTTTGCTCCGGCGCTCGACAAATCGCTCGGAATTTACCTGCCGCTCATCGTTGTAAACTGCATTATCCTCGGCAGAGCCGAGATGTTCGCGAACAAAAACAAGGTGTTCGATTCCGCCGTTGACGGTCTCGGAATGGGCGCAGGCTTTACGCTGGCGCTTGTGCTGATGGCGACAGTCCGCGAGGTTTTCGGCAACGGCACGTTTATGGGAATGTCAATTCCGGTGCTCAGCGACAACCACATTTCAATTCTTACAATGGCGCCCGGAGGCTTCTTTGTATTCGGTCTGCTGATTGCGGCGGTCAATAAGTTCTCCGCAAATAAGCCCAAGAAAAAGGAATTCGGCTGCGCAGGCTGTCCCTCGGCGGAAATCTGCGGAAAAGTAAGCTGCAACCCACCTGCAAAGGAGGCTGCCGCTAATGACTAAACTTATCATCATACTGCTCTCAGCGGTATTCATCAACAACTATGTGCTGTCGCGGTTTTTGGGAATTTGTCCGTTTTTGGGCGTTTCAAAAAAGCTCGACTCCGCAACGGGTATGAGCCTTGCGGTAATCTTCGTAATGCTGCTCTCGACGGCTGTTACCTACCCGATTCAGTTCTATCTGCTCGAGCCGAACAACCTCGGCTTTTTGCAGACAATCGTATTTATCCTCGTAATCGCCGCGCTGGTTCAGCTCGTTGAAATTATATTAAAGCGCTATATTCCGTCGCTCCACAAAAGCCTCGGCGTGTATCTGCCACTTATCACCACAAACTGCGCGGTGCTCGGCGTTACTATCCTCAACGTTCAGGATTACCCCGTTACCGAGACGACAACCTTCTGGTGGGGCTTTGCCCAGTCGATGGTTAACTCGCTCGGCAGCGGCTTGGGATTTTTCCTCGCTATGGTAATGTTCTCGGGAGTGCGCTCGGTAATCGAGGGCAGCGATATTCCCAAGAGCTTTAAAGGCCTGCCGGTTACTTTGGTAGCGGCGGCAATCACCTCTCTCTCGTTCCTCGGCTTCGGCGGAGTTATCGAGAACCTGTTTGCGTAAGGGAGGTGCGGTAAATGACTGAAATTTTAACGGCGGTAATTCCCGTCGTGATTATCGGCGTAATCTGCGCCGCGGTGCTCGTTGCCGCCTCAAAAATTATGGCGGTCAAGGAGGATGAGCGGTTCCCGAAGGTTAGGGAATGTTTGCCCGGAGCAAACTGCGGAGCCTGCGGCTATGCAGGCTGCGACGGCTACGCAAAGGCGCTCTGCGAGGACGGCAGCGTGCCGACAAACCTCTGTATTCCCGGTGCCGACGGCGTTGCAAAACAGCTCAGCGAGGTTTTGGGCGTGGAGTTTGAGGACGTTGTTGAGCAGGTGG
>ONPH01000048.1:1149-9421 GCA_900319655.1 uncultured Eubacteriales bacterium | reverse complement strand
GAGATGATGGTAGGCAGAATCTTATGCTTCTCGGTCGTGGCCAGGATGAAGATGACGTGCGAAGGCGGCTCCTCGAGTGTCTTCAGGAACGCGTTGAAGGCCTGCTGCGAGAGCATATGAACCTCGTCGATTATATATACGCGGTACTTGCACCTGTGCGGCGCGGTCTGAACCTCGTCGATGATCTCGCGTATGCTGTCGATTTTGCGGTTTGAGGCGGCGTCGATTTCGAAAACGTCAATCGAACGTCCGCTGTCGATATCGCGGCAGATCTCGCACTCGCCGCACGGCGAGCCGTCCTTCGGATTAAGGCAGTTTACCGCCTTGGCGAGGATTTTGGCGCAGGAGGTTTTGCCTGTTCCGCGAGAGCCCGTAAAAAGATATGCGTGGCTGATTCTGCCGTTTTTCAGTTCGTTTTTTAGTGTTGTCGTAATGTGTTCCTGACCTGCGACGTCGTCAAAGGTACGGGGACGGTATTTTCTGTACAATGCCTGATACAAAGCTCTCACCTCCGCCTGAAAATCTTAGAAAAAAAGCAAGCGGTCATGCCGACATTCGGCTAACCGTACAAATAAGTGAACGACAGACTGACTGTATCGCATCGGAAGAACTGCTTAATGCTGCTCGGTTCCCCGCCTGACATGGTTCGCAGACCCCAATCGCACAGGGCCTGCCGCTCGCTTATTTGCACGCAATGACAGCTTGCATCTTTGTTATTATAACATAAATATATTTATAAATCAATAGTTATTTATCACATAGTTTTTAATTGATAATTGATAATTGATAATTGATAATGGAAAATGGAAAATTTCGGTCGGGCGGACAGGTTTGCTTGTTCGAAGCGTTTAGTACCCGAATGAATTAATATGGTGCCGGTTTATATTGATATTTTTAGGGGCAACCTTCCGGATGCCCCTTTAAATTTGACTGAAAATATAATCAGTTGTTCTTCTTTAATTCTCCCGAAAGTCTTTTGTCGAGCTTTGTCTTTTTGAAGATAAACACCATGAAAAGACCTGTGATTATGCCGAGCGTAATTCCGCCTAAGATGTCGGACGGATAGTGAACGTAGTTGTACATTCTCGAGAAAACAATCAAAATCGCGAGGACTAAGCCCGAGTAGGCAATCCATCTTTTTTCCTTAAGCATACCGAACAGCGCTGTTACAGCGGCAAATGCCGAGATGCTGTGACCTGACGGAAAGCTGTAGCTTGTCGGGCCGGGGATGTTCATATTAACGGACGGGTTGAGCAAAAACGGTCTCGGACGCGCGATAATATTTTTAATGATAATATCTCCGCACAAAAATCCCAGCGCCATAGCCGCCAAAACGCAAACGCCTGCGGCTCTTGTTTTGCGGAAAAACAGCAGTATAATCGCAAGCAAAATCCAAAACACGCCGTATTCGCCCATATAGCTCAAAACCATCATTACAGGATCTAAAAACGAGTTGCGGATATGCTCCTGAATAAAGTTAAGTATTGAAAAATCAATGTTTACAATAAAATCCATAATCAGTTCTCCTTTATCTCAAATTCTTTTACCCTTGCATATATAATTTTATCGACAATCGCTTCCACCGCGATGCCTTCGGAGATATATTCCTCTGAAATCAGCGTGCCCTTTTCGCGGATATCGCTGATAACTCCCGCGCTTTTGAAGGGCACAAGCAGGCTTACGCGCTTCATCCTGACAGGCAGGTTGCTGTCGATAGCCTCGAGCAGCTTGTCAATACCGTCGCCGTTTTTGGCGGAAATTTTTATGTACGAGTTAAAGTCCTGCGCGAGCGTGATATCGTCGAGTAAATCGCACTTGTTCAGCACGGTGATAATCGGCGTGTCGCCGCAGCCGAGGGATTCGAGCAAATCGTTTGTAACGCTCAGGTGAACCCTCGCCTCGTCGCTTGACGCGTCGCAAAGGTTGATGATAATGTCCGACTGTGCCGCTTCCTCTAGTGTTGAGCGGAACGCTTCAACCAGGTGGTGGGGGAGTCTGCGGACAAGCCCTACCGTGTCAATCAGCATAATGCTCACGCCGCTCGGCAGTTTAAGTGCGCGTGACGTTGGGTCGAGCGTTGCGAAAAGCTTGTCCTGCGCCAGAACTCCGGCGTCGGTCAGCGCGTTCATCAGCGTTGACTTTCCGGCGTTTGTGTAGCCGACAATCGCGCAGGTGATAATGCCGTCCTTTTCGCGCCTGTTCCTGAGCATTTGTCTGTGCTTTTCAACCTCATCAAGCTCATCCTTAAGCGTTTCAATCCGCCTGCGGATGTGCCGCCTGTCGGTTTCGAGCTTTGTTTCACCCGGACCTCTCGTGCCGATACCGCCGCCGAGACGCGACATCTCAATTCCCTTACCCGTAAGGCGCGGAAGCATATACTTTAGCTGCGCGAGCTCAACCTGCAGCTTGCCTTCCTTTGAACGCGCCCTTAGCGCGAAAATGTCAAGAATCAGCGTTGTGCGGTCAATTACGCGCACGCCTGTGTAGTTTTCGATATTTTTAATCTGCGTGGGGGAGAGCTCACTGTCCGCGATAATCAAATCGAGCTCCTCGCTGTCGCAGACATTTTTAATCTCCTCGAGCTTGCCCGAGCCTACAAAGGTCGCGGATTCGGGCTTTTGCAGCTTTTGAATTACCGAAAAAGCGGGCTCTGCCCCTGCGCTTTTTACAAGCTCAAAGAGCTCGTCCATTGACGCCTCGGCGTCAAAATTGCCCGTATCTACGCTTACAAGCAGCGCTCTCGGGATTTTTTCTTCATTACTAATCAGTTCCATATACACCTCCGAAAAAGGATTGCGGAAACTTTTACTGTAAAAAACTGTTTACTATTTTCCTAATTAGTAGTATAATATATGTTTGAAGGAATGTAAAGAAGTGTTTTGGAGTTGTTTATGGAAAAACAATATGACGTTATAATTGTCGGCACAGGAGCGGCAGGACTGTATGCCGCGTTGAACTTTCCCGATGAAGTGAGCGTGCTGCTTATCTCAAAGCGCGAGCTCGAGCTCTCAAACAGCTCATTGGCGCAGGGCGGAGTAGCCTGCGTGCTCGATTTGGCGCACGATAACTACAAGCTTCACATCACCGATACGCTGATTGCCGGCAAGTACAAAAACAATCTAAAAGCAGTCGAAAAGCTCGTCAAGGAAGGCCCCGGCGACGTGCTCAAAATCAAGGAGCTCGGCGTTGACTTTGACCTAAACCCCGACGGCACAATGTGCAAAACGCTCGAGGCAGGACACAGCCGCCACAGGATTGTCCATCACAAGGACTCCACAGGCAAGGCGATTGTGGACGGCTTGATTTTGGCGGTAAAGCAGAAGGAGAATGTCGATATCCTCGACAACGCCCTGCTCTACTCAATGCACAAAACCCTCGGCGGATTTTACCTGAGCGTGCTTAAGGACGGCAAGAGCCGCTACTTCGGCTGCAGCTTCTGCATACTTGCCACAGGCGGTATCGGCAGAGTTTATAAATACACCACCAACTCGGCTATCGCGACGGGCGACGGTATCGCCTTTGCGTATATGCTCGGAGCTAAGGTTCGGCATTTGTCGCGCGTACAGTTCCATCCCACGGCGTTTGCCGCCGACAAGGACAGGGAGCGGTTTTTAATCAGCGAGGCTGTCCGCGGCGAGGGTGCGGTTCTGCTCAACTGCGACGGCGAGCGGTTCGCTCACAACTACGACAAGCGCGGAGAGTTAGCGCCGAGAGACGTTGTATCAAACGCAATCGCGAGAGAGGCTATCAGAACCGGCAGCGAGAAATTTTATCTCGACATTACCCACAAGCCGGCAGACTTTTTGCGCGACCGTTTTCCGCTTATTTCCTCGCGCTGTCTTGAGGAAGGAATCGACATCACCAAGGACAGAATTCCGGTTTTCCCCTGTCAGCACTACCTGATGGGCGGTATCGACGTCGATTTGAACTCGCAGACCTCAATCGCCGGACTTTACGCTGCAGGAGAATGCTCGCACACCGGCGTTCACGGTATGAACCGCCTTGCGAGTAACTCGCTTTTGGAGGCGCTGGTATTTTCGCGCAGCGCTGCCGAGCACATCACGCGCAAGCTCAAAAAGTACGGCAGAAAGCCGCTCGGTCTCGAGCCTGCACACCGCCCGATTACCGGCAATCCCATGCCGAAGGGCTGCCGCTCGCGAATTCGCGAGATTATGCAGGATGCGTACTTTGTGCTGCCAAAGCCCGAAAAATACGCCGAGAGCTACAGAGAGATCACCGAAATTATCAAGCTGCTTTTCAGCGAGAGCTACGAGATAAGCTCCGATTTGATAGAGGCAAAGAGCATTGCCGTTTGCGCCGCAATTATTCTTGACGAAGTTAGGGAGGGCAGACAATGATTAACAGCATTTATGTTGACAATATTATTAAAACCGCGCTGCTCGAGGACATCAATTACCTCGACTGCGCCACCGATTACCTGATTGACGACGAGCAGGAAAACACCGCTCGGTTCTTGGCAAAGAGCGACGGAGTGCTCTGCGGAATAAATATCGCTCTCAGGGTGTTTGAAATTTTACAGCCCCAAGGCTTTACCGCTGAGGTTTATAAAAACGACGGCGACGTTTTGCAAAAGGGCGACATCATAGCCGAAATTCACGGCAAGACAAAGGCGATTCTAAAGGGCGAGCGCACTGCGCTAAACCTTATTCAGCATATGAGCGGCGTTGCAACAGCGACGGCAAAGGCGGTGGAGCTCGTCAAGGGCACAAACGCTTCAATTGCCGACACGCGCAAGACCTTGCCCGGACTTCGTCCGCTTCAAAAGTACGCGGTTACGGTCGGCGGCGGCAAAAACCACCGCTATAATCTGTCGGACGCAGCTATGCTTAAGGACAACCACGTTGACGCAGGCGGAGGAATCGCCGCGGCGGTCGCGAAGCTTAAAGCAAGGCTCGGTCATATGACAAAAATCGAGCTCGAGGTCAGAAACCTCGACGAGCTCGGCCAGGCGCTTGAAGCAGGCGTAGACGTAATTATGCTCGACAATATGAGCACCGAGATGATGCGCGACGCCGTCGCAATTACAAACGGCAGGGCGTTGCTTGAAGCGAGCGGCGGAATCACCGACGACAGAATTCGCGAAATTGCCGAGACAGGCGTTGATATAATCTCAATGGGCGCGCTTACGCACTCGGTAACGGCGTTTGATATTTCGCTTAAAATAAGTGATTAATATATGTGATTAATTTATGGAGGTATAAATAATGGTTAAAATCGGAATTTTGGGTTACGGCAACCTCGGCAGAGGCGTTGAAGCCGCAATCAAAAAGAACAGCGATATGGAGCTTGTAGCAGTTTACACAAGGCGCGATCCCAAGTCGCTGACAATCAATACAGACACTGCCGCGGTTAAAAGCACAGCCGACCTTGACACAGGCAAGGAGGATATCGACGTTCTCGTAATCTGCGGCGGCAGCGCAACGGATTTGCCGGAGATGACTCCCAAGTACGCGGCTATGTACAATGTAATTGATTCGTTTGACACCCACGCAAAAATTCCCGAGCACTTTGAAAATGTTGACAAGGCTTCAAAGCAGGCAGGCAAAATCGGAATTATCAGCTGCGGCTGGGATCCCGGAATGTTCTCGCTCAACAGAGTATACGCCGAGTCGGTTATGCCCGACGGCCAGGCATATACATTCTGGGGTAAGGGCGTAAGCCAGGGACACTCCGACGCGGTTAGAAGAATTGACGGCGTTAAGGACTGCCGCCAGTATACCGTTCCCGTTCCCGAGGCTCTCGACAAGGTAAGAAAAGGCGAAAATCCCGAGCTTACCACCCGTGAAAAGCACACAAGAGAATGTTTTGTAGTAGCCGAGGAAGGCGCAGACCTCGCGAGAATTGAAAACGAAATCAAGACAATGCCCAACTACTTCTCAGATTACGATACCACCGTGAACTTTATCTCCGAGGAGGAGATGAAGCGCGATCACAGCGGCTTGCCTCACGGCGGCTCGGTTATCTATTCGGGTACATCGAGCGACGGCAATAACCACGTTATCGAGTACAGCTTAAAGCTCGACTCTAACCCCGAGTTCACCGGCTCGGTGCTTATCGCGTACGCACGCGCAGCGTTCAGACTTTTTAACGAGGGTATCAGCGGCGCAAAGACCGTGCTCGACATCGCTCCCGCGTATCTCAGCGCAAAGTCGGGCGAGGAGCTCAGAGCACATTCTCTTTAATAATTTTGGCTGCATTTTATTTTTATAAATATTAAGAAAGGAGAAACGTTATGAAATATATGTGCGAGCCCTGCGGCTACATCTATGATCCCGCAGAGGGCGATCCCGACGGCGGTATCGCTCCCGGCACAGCGTTCGAGGATATCCCGGACGATTGGTGCTGCCCTGTTTGCGGCGTAGGCAAAGAGGACTTCGTTCCCTACGAGGACTAATCAACAGCAAAAAAATAAGCCTGTTCCCGAAAAAGGAACAGGCTTATTTTGTATAGGAAAATTTGTGTTTTTACCTTGCCGTAACGTTAACTTCTTCTGTTGCCCAAAATCTGGATAAGAAGGTCGAGTACCTTAATATAAATCCAAAGTACCGTAAACGCCAGTCCGAAAGCCGCCATCCATTCATACTTTGCAGGCATCTTACTCTCAACAACGTGCTCAATCATGGCGAAGTCCGAGATTAAGAACAGCGTCGCGATGATGATTGAAACAACCGTAAAGCCGATTGAAATCCAGAAGTTGCCCATAATCAAAGCAACAAACGGTCTTGTAAGCGGAATGAGGTAGCCGATAAAGCTGAAAATCGAAATGCCGATCATTCCTGCAACGAGAGTGAGCATTACCATATGGAACTTTTTGCTAACCCTGATAATTCTCGTCGCGTAAAGAATTGCCATTGTCATAACAATTACAATCGTAATCGCCAGCGCCAAAAGTCCGAGGTACTCAAAGCCCTTAAGCACCGTAAAAACGAGAAACGAGATTATAAAGCCCTCGCATAACGCGAATATCGCGCCTACAACGGGTATCGCTTTTCTCGCGAAAGCCGCGGTAATCTGCGTGATGATTGCCAAAATTCCTGCGCCTGCAAAGAACCCGAGCTGCATAACCGAGGTGCTTACCGAAAAGCCCTTGAAGTTAAGCTGAATCGTCTGCAGCTGATTTGCAAAAACCGTGTTGTTCATCACGAGGTAAACCAGCAGTCCTGCAACTGCAAAAAGCAAAAAGTAAGCTGTTTTTGCAACAATCCGTCCATAGCCTGCAGCTTTTTCGTTTGTGCCTGCAACGTCGTTAACCTTGCTTAAGCGGTTCATTACGGGGTTTGCCCGGAAGAACGGCTTTTTTTGTTTTGTTTGAGTTGTTGAGTAGTTGTTTCTTAAATCACTCATATTGTCCTCCTATATACCCGGCAAATTGCCTTTTATTTTGCTTCTCTGAAGCTTGTAATGTAATTATAACACACCGACACTGACAAAACAATTACAAATTTGAGGTTTTTATTCCTGCTTTTCGTTATCGACTTTGTTTTTTTCTGCCTTTTTGATTTCGGCATTTTTCTGTTTTTCGGAAATTACAACATCCTTGCCCGACGCAATTAGCTTTTTTATCGAGCTCGCAATATCGGTCTTGTCATTCGGGTCGATTTTTGTCAGCGCCTTAAAAATCGAGTTGAACGAATTCCATTTGTTATCCGCAAGCTCGTTAAAGGATGTCACGCCGGAAGCCTCCAGCGAATCAAAAATATAGTCGACTAAAATCTTTTTGTTGCTGTCGGTCATCGTATTTAACCAACTGCTGATAGTCATGTTTATAAAAGGATCTGTCCGCGCGTCGGCACTTTCAAATTCCGCTCCGAGCACGTGCCATTTATAAGGATTGTGCTGCATAAAGCCCTTGGAGTCGCTTTTGATAACCTTGCGTTCAGCCTTGCTGAGAAAAAACAACCCTACAGGCGATGAGTCGGGAGAGATTTTTATGGTCTTTGAAAGAATAGAAAGGTAGTTTTCGGACTCCGCAACTTCGTTCATAAATCCCGGGCCGTCGTTGGTATATATTTTAATTACCCTTTTCTCACTTATATCTTTATCGCAGAACGCGCAGGCGTACACGGCGAAGTTGCCGCCCTTGGAATGACCGCCGACAATCAACTTGCAGTCCGTCAGTTTTGCGATACGGTTTACATAGGCAACCGCCTCGGTCTGACCGGGTGTTTCGGAAAGAAAGCTGATGTTAAAATCCTCGCGCCAGCCGACAATCGTGTTATCGGTTCCGCGAAAAGCTACATATGCAAGCTTG
>ONPH01000048.1:0-1133 GCA_900319655.1 uncultured Eubacteriales bacterium | reverse complement strand
CTGAAGGTGCTGCTCGGTGTCGATTTTGTCAACATACCATTTTACCGTTATGTCCTTAAAACGCGGTGATTGCGCGGCTTTTTCCAAAACCTGCAAAGGGTCGTTCATCATAAGGCTCTGGTCAATGCCGGCAGCCTTATACTCACCATAAACCTGCGCTACTGTCAGCGCTCTGCTGCCGTCCTCCGGCACTATATCACGCATATCAGTATAAGCAAGCTCCGAAAAAACCAGGTTGTCAACCTCGTTAAAGCCGTCTTGCTCAAACGTGAGGTCTCCGCGCCAGTCTATATAGTCAAGCATATTCATAATGCTTCTCCTTAATGAGAGTTTATATGGATATTATAGCAGACAAATTTTGGGTTGTCTATAGAAAGTCTGTCGAGGAATTTTGATTTAAATTGAGCGGTAATGTTTTTGGGCGCCTTCAAATCCCTTGTTCTCCGCATTTTTGGCGGTCGGTATTGTTCCTGCTCGTTTTATGCGGAGTGCCTGATGTTATAGGTTGGTATAGCTCTCTCGCTAAAAACAGTGCACAGCACTGTTTTTGCCGCCTGACGGCGGCACGCTCGCCTTCAAATCCCTTGTCCTCCGCATTAAAAGAAAAATGCTATATAGGCTTTAGCCTATATAGCATTTTTGGCGGAGGACAAGGGATTTGAACCCTCGCGCCGCGTTAGCGACCTACTCCCTTAGCAGGGGAGCCTCTTAACCACTTGAGTAATCCTCCATATAGTTAAGTTGAATAATTTATTAAATTGGCGGAGAGAAAGGGATTCGAACCCTTGGTCCCTTGCGGGATCACTAGTTTTCAAGACTAGCTCCTTAAACCACTCGGACATCTCTCCGCATTTGCCATATCAGCAAGAATTATTCTATCATATCGACTTGATTTTGTCAATACTTTATTTCCATTTTACTTGACAAACAAAACTCTTTACGCTAAAATTAATAATACTGACTAAACACGTCTCAGTAGCTCAGTTGGATAGAGCGTTCGCCTCCTAAGAAAATGTTGCAACACACACTTTTGATTGAAAAGTGTATGGTAATGTGGTAGAATAATCGTAAATTTAATACACGTCTTCGTAGCTCAGCCGGATAGAGCGTCCGCCTCCTAAGCGGAAGGCCGT
>ONPH01000194.1 GCA_900319655.1 uncultured Eubacteriales bacterium | reverse complement strand
CCACCTTTTTCTGGCGAAAACGGCAACCCTTTTGTCACTTCGTGACATTTCCCCTAACAGGGGAATTTCCCGTAACAAGTGACGGGGGAGGCTTTAAATTATAAACAAACGTTTCCGTTAAATATTCTTATTCCTTATTATTTACGTCGTCAGTCCTCGGATGAAAAATCCGTGAGCATAGTCGGGGACTGCACGTCCTTAAGCTTGCGCTGAATTTGCCTTGTGCGCACTCCTACAAGCTTATCAAGCTCTTTGTTGGCTTGGTCAAGTCTCATCTGCGTTGCTGTTAGCACGTCGTTGAACTTGTCAAACTCCTGCTTAACAGAGCCGAGCAAGTCCCAAACCTCAGAGCTTCGCTTTTGAACGGCAAGAGTTTTGAAACCCATTTGCAGTGAATTGAGCAGAGCCGCCATTGTGCTTGGTCCCGCTATGTTCACCTTGTAGTCGCGCTGAAGCACCTCGACCATGCCGCGATTCACTACCTCGCTGTAAAGCCCCTCAAAAGGCAGGAACATAATCGCGAATTCCGTGGTGTTCGGCGGGTCGATGTACTTGTCGCGGATGTCCTTTGCCTCGTTCTTGATTGTGGTAATCAGCGCCTTTGCTGCGAGGTCAATCTGCGCCTTGTCGCCCTGTTCAATGGCGTCGCGCAAGGCGGCGTAGGTGTCGCCGGGGAACTTTGAGTCTATCGGCAGGTAGATAAAGCTGTCGTCCTCGGCAGGGAGCTTTATCGCGAATTCAACCACATTTTTTGAGCCCTTTTTGGTGGCGATGTTTTCCTCGTACTGCTCGGGCGGTAAGATTTCGGTGAGGATACTTCCGAGCTGGATTTCGCCCAAAATGCCCCTTGTCTTGACGTTCGAGAGCACCTTTTTGAGGTCGCCCACGCCGACCGCGAGGTTCTGCATTTCTCCGAGTCCCTTGTAAACCTGCTCGAGCCTTTGGTTGACGAGCGAAAAGCTCTGGTTCATCTTTTCCTCGAGGGTTTTCTGGAGCTTTTCGTCTACGGTTTTGCGCATTTCCTCAAGCTGTCGGTTGTTGTCGTTTTGGAGCTGTTCAAGGCGCTTTTCGACCGTTTGACGGTTCGCTTCAAGCTGTTTTTCGGTCGAAAGTCTGATATTTTCAAGCTTTTGCTCGGTGGATTCGGAAAAGGTTTTCATCCGCACCTCGAGCGAATTGAGCTTTTCGGACTGCTGTTGGGAAAAACTGCGCTGATTTTCCGACAGCAGGTCGCCCATATTCTTGACAGAAGTCTGAGTTTGAGTGCTCAACTCCTGCCTTAAAGCGCTGTTTTGGCGTGAGATTTCATCCCTAACGGTGGGGACAACCTCGTTTTTTACGGCGTTAATTATCTCATCGTTATTGTCATTATTATTCTTTTTCAGAACAATAACCAGTAAAACAATCAGCAAAATTACCGCAAGCACGCCTAAAATCACGGCTATAATACCGATAAAATCCATATTTTTCACCCCATTTTTAATCTTAAATAATCATATCATACGGGGTTTTGTTTGTCAACGAGCGCGGAAGACTCAGGGCTATAAACAGTACAATGCTCAGTCAAAAACCGTTTCGACTACCTTTTTGCAGCCCTCGGGCGAATACAAAAATCGGCTGATGTGGTCGCCTTTATAAAAATAATTCTGCTTTTCGGGAGTGTGCTTAGCTTCAAAGGTATCTATTATAATGAGCTTGATTTTCATTTTTTCCGGGATAATGCTCTTGATGTAAACGCTTGCCTGCTGACCGACCTTTACCCCTTCCCTGCTCTCGGCAAGACCTGCGAGGTTCGGGGTGAGCTCAATAAACGCTCCGTAATTTTCGACGCTTCTTACAATTCCCGATACGGTTTCGCCTGCCGAAAAGCCCTCGGCGTTTTGCTCCCACGTGCCGAGCAGCTCCTTTTGGCTGAGGCTTATTCTGCCGTTTTCAATGGACTTTATGACGGCTTTAATCTCCATTCCCACGCGGAAGCGCTCCTTGGGATGTTCAATCCGCGAGACAGAGATTGAGTCAATCGGCATCAGCGCGACTATTCCGCAGCCGATGTCCGCAAATGCGCCGAAGCTTTCGAGGTGGGTTATCGCGGCGGTTACGACGTCGCCGCGCCTGAGCTTTGATATGTAGCTTTCAAGGCAAATTTTCTGCGCCTTTTCTCGCGATAAAACCGCGTATTCCTCTCCGCTTTGGTCGGTCTTGATATCCGTAACCACAAAGCATACGGGGCGGTTAACGCGCGAGATTACCGCGGTGGCTTCGAGTATTTTTTGAGTTTGCATAGCCTCGCGCAGGGCTGACGGTGAGCTCAGCACCTTTATATTTTCCCGGGTATTAATGAGTTTTCCTTCGGGTAAAAATTCTGACATTTTTCTGCCTCCGTATATCTTTTGATAGCTTCAAGTAATTCTATGATAACGGCGCGGTATTTATGCAGAGGTGTAAAATTGCCCCGATTTGCATTTTTGTGTAAATTGTGGTATAATACATTTGTGTGTTTTATGATTAATTAAAAAATCCGAAAGGACAATAATTATGAAAAAAATCATTAAAGCACTTATCGGTTCGATATGCGTTGTTTTAAGCCTTATTTTAGCGCTTTCGTTTGCCGGATGTTCCGAAAAAAAGAAGGATGAAGCTCCGACTTCCGCCGCAACCGCGGACGAAGCAGACGCGACCTATCCTGTCAGCACAGGCGACGAAGCCAAGGCGATAAGCGGACTTGAAGCGATGGGCTTTGACCCTGCCGCGCTGGGCATTGAACCGAACATTAATAACGACAATAACCCTGTGGGCTTTCAGCTTGAACAGCCTAAAAAGGGAGACACAATTGCGGTTATCCACACCGGTATGGGCGATATTACGCTGAGGCTCTTCCCTGCTCAGGCTCCGAAAACCGTGACTAACTTTGTGAACCTCGCGAAGGCAGGAAAGTACAACAACACCACCTTCCACCGCGTTATTAACGACTTTGTTATTCAGGGCGGTCACAGCGGCGAGGACCCGAAGCATCCAAACGGAATTAGCTCCTACGGCTCTGAGTTTGAGGACGAGTTCTGCGACAAGCTGTTTAACATCAGAGGCGCGGTTTCCATGGCGAACAGCGCTAAGGATTCTAACGGCAGTCAGTTCTTTATCAACCAGACCTCTGCCGAAGCGTTCAGCTCAAACGGCGGATGGCAGCAGTATAACGATTTGTGGAACAACGTTAAAAAGCAGCTCAACAACTACAGGGATTCTAACCTTTTGCAGGCGTTTAT
>ONPH01000012.1 GCA_900319655.1 uncultured Eubacteriales bacterium | reverse complement strand
TATTGATATGCAGTACATCGACGCCGACCGCGTTGATTTGCACTACATTCTCCCCCTCGCGGAGATTATTTACGACTTCTTTGACACGCTCAAGTCGCGCACACGCGGTTATGCTTCGTTTGACTACGAGCTTAAGGAGTATGTTCCCAGTGAATTAGTAAAGCTCGACATCATGCTAAACGGCGAGGTTGTTGACGCGCTGTCGTTTATCATCCACAAGGACAAGGCTTATCCGCGCGCGAGGAAAATGGCGGAAAAGCTAAAAGAGAAAATTCCCAGACAGCTCTTTGAAGTGCCGATTCAAGCTTGTATCGGCGGCAAGATTATCGCCCGTGAGACCGTTAAGGCTATGCGCAAGGACGTGCTTGCCAAGTGCTACGGCGGCGACATCAGCCGAAAGAAAAAGCTGCTTGAAAAGCAGAAGGAAGGCAAAAAGCGTATGCGCCAGCTCGGCACCGTAGAGGTTCCGCAGGAAGCGTTTATGGCTGTGCTTAAATTAGACACCGATTAGCGGCAGGGTGCCCCTGCGGTCAATTCCGCCTTTTTAAAACGTGATTTAATATAAAGGTTTTATTAACGGCGGTGCGAGTTGCCTCGCAGGCAATTCCGCCTTTTTAAAACGTAAATTTATTCATAAGTTTTATTAACGGCGGTGTGAGTTGCCTCGCAGGCAATTCCGCCTTCTTAAAACGTAAATTTATTCATAAGTTTTATTAACGGCGGGTCTGAACGGAGTATAAATAATTAACGTTTAAATCAAACGTTTCTTTAATACAATCATTAAAGCGAATATACAATAAGGAATGATAAAAATGTCAAAAGGTAGATTCGGTATTCACGGCGGACAGTTTGTTCCCGAAGCGCTGATGAATGCCGTAAACGAATTTGAAGAGGCTTACTTCAAGTACAAGGACGACCCTGAGTTTGTCGCGGAGCTTGACTTTCTTATGCGCTAGTACGCCGGCAGACCGTCGCGCCTTTACTATGCCGAGAAAATGACCAAGGACCTCGGCGGTGCGAAGATTTACCTCAAGCGCGAGGATTTAAACCACACGGGCTCGCACAAGCTCAACAACTGCCTCGGTCAGTGCCTGCTTGCAAAAAAGATGGGCAAGACAAGGGTAATCGCCGAGACCGGCGTTACCGGAATTAAGGGCGAGATTATCGCAGGCTTGGAAGAAACCATGCGCGTTGTTAGGGAGGTCTGCGACACCCCGTGTGCAATCGGAATCGGCAATCCGAGCGTAGAGGAAGCCGCCGAGGCGGCTAAGGCTTCCGACGGCGTAATTATCGGCGCGCAGGTCGTAAGCATTGTTGCAAAATACGGCAAGGACAGCATTGAGCCTGTTATAGACTACATCAAAAACATTAAAGACGCGGTTAAATAATTTGAGGAAGTTACTATGAGCGAAATTGCAGAGCTTCAAAGGTTGATTGACAACAGCAACAAAATAGTTTTCTTCGGCGGAGCAGGCGTGAGCACCGAGAGCGGTATCCCCGACTTTCGAAGCGTTGACGGGCTGTACAACCAAAAGTATGATTATCCGCCCGAGGAGATTTTGAGCCACACGTTTTTTGAGAGGAACACCGAGGAATTTTACCGCTTTTACCGCGACAAAATGCTCTGCCTTGACAAAAAGCCGAACAAGGCTCACCTTAAGCTTGCAGAGCTTGAAAAAGCAGGCAAGCTCAGCGCGGTTGTCACCCAGAACATCGACGGTCTGCACCAGGCGGCAGGCAGTAAAAGAGTTTACGAGCTGCACGGAAGCGTGCTGCGCAACTACTGCCGTAAGTGCCGCAAATTTTACACCGCAGAATATATTAAAAAATCCGAAGGCGTACCCAAGTGCGAATGCGGCGGCGTGATTAAGCCCGACGTTGTGCTGTACGAGGAAGGTCTCGACGACAGCGTGGTATCAGGCGCGCTCAACGCGATTATGCAGGCTGATTTGCTGATTATCGCAGGAACAAGCCTGACGGTTTACCCTGCGGCTGGGTTTATCCGCTACTTCCGCGGAGACAAAATCGTGCTGATAAACCGCGACTCAACTCCGTTCGACTCTCAGGCGGACTTGGTTTTCCACGACAAGGTTGGCGAGTTACTGGATAAGATAAATGTGCCTTCGGCACGCTAAATTCGCTTCGCGAGCTAAATGCTGCTTTCGCAGCACTAAAGGAAAAGCTGTCATCTGAATGAATGGCAGCTTTTATAGTTTTAAAATACCGCTTGCGTTAAAAAAATTACCGTTCGGCGCAAATCGCTGGACTTTATTTTTTGCGGTGTTATACTGTAATCATCGGAGGTGATTTACTTGAAATTTGAACTTAATGTAAATCCTGATATAGACGAAGCGGTACGCGCCGATGTTCACAGGCGTTCGGATTTTACCGAAAGGCTTGAACAGCTTGTTATGGAGTATAACGGTGACGACAGCATTACCGCCTACGCCGACGGCGAAATAAAAGTATTAAGCTCTAGCGAGCTCGAGTGTGTTACCGTGATTGACGGCAAAACATACGCTATAGACCTCCACGGCAAGCAATATAAAATCCGGTACAGGCTGTATGAGGCGGCTGAGCTTTTACCCTCGTCGTTTATAAAAATCAACAAATCGACCATCGCCAACAAGAAAAGAATTGAACGTTTTTCGGCGGCGTTCAACGGCTCGGTAAACGTGATTTTTAAGAGCGGCTATACCGACTATGTTTCACGGCGTTGCTTTGCCGAAATAAAAAAGGAGTTGAGAAAATGAAACAATTTATAAAAGTATTTTTAAACAGAGGCGCGCTGTTCTGCGGACTCGGTCCGGTGATTATGGCTATTGTTTACATCTTTTTGTCCGCGTCCGGCGTGGTAGAAACCGTCGCCGTCAGCACATTAATCCGCGAGATTTTCACATCAACACTGATGGCGTTTATCGCCGCCGGAATTTCCGCGGTTTATACCGTTGACAGGCTCGCGCTTCCGGTTGCAGGGCTTATTCAAGGCTCGGTACTGCTGCTCGATTATCTACTGATTTACCTGCTCAACGGCTGGCTTAAACCCGAACCGCAAATAATCGTACTTTTTATCGTTATTTTCATAGCGGTGTTCGCGGCGATTTGGTTTATCATTTACAAGGTTACCCAAAGGCAGATTTCACGGTTAAATAAAGAGATAATTAATAATTAAAAATCAGCGTAAAAATGAGGGTTCGGTCAAGACCGAACCCTGCATTTATTTTATTAAGTTGATTTTTCAAATTAAATTGTGCCGAAAATTCTGTCGCCGGCGTCGCCCAGACCCGGGCAGATGTAGGCGTTTTCGTTGAGCTCGCGGTCGAGGTTGCCGACGTAAAGCTGAATGTCGGGGTGAGCCTTCATCAGCGCTTCAACACCCTCGGGAGCGGCGATGATTGACATAAACTTAATCTTTCTGCCGCCGCGCTCCTTAATAAGGCTTACCGCGTCGATAGCCGAGCCGCCTGTCGCGAGCATAGGATCTACAACGACAATTGTACGCTGGTCGATGTTCTCGGGAAGCTTGCAGTAATACTCAACGGGCTTGTGGGTTTCGGGATCGCGGTAAAGACCGATGTGGCCGATTTTCGCAGGGGGTACAAGCGCCAAAATTCCGTTAACCATTCCGAGACCTGCTCTGAGAACAGGCACAACAGCCAAGTTCTTACCGTTGATTACAGGCGACATTGTGTCCTCAATCGGGGTTGAAATGCTGATTTCGGTAGTCTGGAGATCCGACAGAGCCTCGTAGCCCATAAGGATTGCAATTTCCTCAACAACACGGCGAAACTCGTTTGTTCCGGTGCTTTTTTTGCGGAGAATTGAAATTTTATGCTTAATAAGCGGATGAGTCATATATGATACTGACATTTTGAATTCCCTTTCTGTTTCCTTGTTATTTTAAAAATTCTACTATTTTTTCAAACTGCATTGAGTGCGACGCCTTTACAAGCACGGTGTCGCCTTCTTTTATAATTTCGGGAAGGGCTTTTATGAGCTCTTCCTTTGTTTCGTACCATTTGCCGTCAGCGCCGTTTGCAAGCGACTTTGCGAGCGGTCCTGCTGCGAGCACAACGTCGATACCGATTTGCTTTGCGTAAGCGCCTGTGTCAAAATGGAGTTGCAGCTCGTCTGTGCCGAGCTCCTTCATATCGCCCAGAACCGCGACGGTTCTGCCCCTAAAGTTTTTGAGCGTTTCAAGCGACGCCTTAACCGAAGTTGGGTTGGCGTTGTAGCAGTCGTCGATAATTCTGATTTTGCCGTTGTTAATCACATTTGCTCTGCTGCCGACGGTTTTATAAGCCTCAACGCCTTTTTTTATCTGCTCATCGCTTAAGCCGAGCAGCTTGCCTGCGGCAGCCGCCGCCAAAGCGTTTGACACCATATATGTACCGATTGCCGGAATTATAACGTCAAGCTTTGTATCTCCGAAGCAAAGCTTACAGCTTACGCCGCCCTCGCCGTTGTTCTCGATATTCTCGGCGTAGTAATCGTTTTTGCTGTCAATTCCGAAGAAAACCGGCTTTTTGCCACTGACGTCCGTAATTGTCGACAGCTTATCATCGTCGCCGTTTAGGATAAATTCAGCGCCGTCGCGAGCGTATTTGAACATTTCGGTTTTTGCCTTCATAACGCCGTCGCGGTCACCGAGATTTTCAAGGTGGCAGCAGCCGATAATCGTCAAAACGCAGATTGTAGGCTGCGCGACGCGCGAGAGCCTTGTCATCTCGCCGAAGTCCGAAATTCCCATCTCAATAACCGCCGCCTCGGTATCCTCGGGCATTGAGAGGATTGTGAGCGGTACGCCGAGCTCATTGTTGAGGTTACCCTGTGTTTTGTGGGTTTTGAACTTCTGCGATAAAACCGCGTAGAGCATTTCTTTTGTAGAGGTCTTGCCCACACTGCCCGAAACTCCGACAACCGGAATATCGAACTTTTCGCGGTAAGCCTTGGCGATGTCCTTGACTGCGTTCAGGGTTGAGTCAACCAGGATGTACGGCTTTTTCGGGTTTTCGGGAGCTTTTTCGCAGATTGCGCAGACCGCTCCGCTGTCGTAGCATTTTTCGATAAAATCGTGTCCGTCAACGCGTTCACCCTTAATCGCGAGGAACAGCGAGCCGTCCTTAACCGCGCGGCTGTCACGCTCAACGGAGGTTATCGAGGTGTTTTTCAGGGCTTCTTCGCCCACGTATTTTCCGCCGCAGGAAGCGGCGATTTCCGCAAGTGTAAATTTTTTCATAGTGTTACTCTCCAATGGAGTTATCAGTCTTTTTTGCGTATCTTTCAAGCGAGATTTCGATAATCTTCTCGCACAAATCGGCGTAGCTCATACCCTCGGCAAGAGCCTCCTGCGGCAGCAGGCTTGTCGGAGTCATACCTGGCAGGGTATTCGCTTCAAGGCAGTAGGGATTGCCGAATTTATCGAGGATAAAGTCCACGCGCGCGTAGCTGCTCAGGTGTAGTGCGTCGTAGGTTGCAACCGCCGCGTCGCGCATCGCCTTGTCCTCAGCCTCTGTGATGTCGGCAGGGCAAACCTCTTTTGCCGCGCCTGCCTGATACTTTGTTCTGTAGTCGTAAAAGCCGCCCTCGGGGATAATCTCAATCGGCGGAAGGGCTCTGCCGCCCAAAAGTCCGACGGAGAATTCTCTGCCGACAACGTACTGCTCAACGACAATCTCTGTTTCGCCGTAGCAGAAAGCGTCCTTAACCGACTGAGCGTAATCGGACGGAGTATGTACAATGGTAATTCCCACGCTTGAACCGCCCGAGCAGGGCTTTACAACGCAGGGAAAAATATTCCATTTCATGGCTTCCTCGGGAGAATTGAAAATCTCTCCTCTGGGGGTAAGAACCTTGTTTTGAATAAGTACGCTTTTGGTAAGTCCCTTGTTCATGGCAAGTGCCGAACCGAGATAGCCCGAGCCCGTGTACCTGATACCGAGCAAATCAAACGCCGCCTGAATTTGTCCGTTTTCTCCCTCGCCGCCGTGGAGCGCGAGGAAGGTGATGTCGGCAAAGCTGCAAATGTCAACAACATTTTCGCCCAAATAGCGGTCGGATTTATCGCGGCGATTCTCCTTAATCTCGTCAATATCAGAGATTGTCTCGCCAACCTTAATTCCGTCGGTAAAGCTGTAGTTTTGCTCAAACAGCTCGTCAACATCCAAAATGTCCTTTTCATAGCCTGTGAATACGTCGAGCAAAACGACCTGATGGCCTTTTTCTCTGAGTGCGGAGGCAACCAAAAGTCCCGACGAAATTGAAACGTCGCGTTCGGTGCTCAGTCCTCCTGCAAGAACAACTATTCTCATAAATATCCTCTCCTTATTCACCGATAATTTTAATCAGCACGTGCTTGCTGCGTTTGCCGTCAAGCTCATAATAAAAAATCTGTTCCCAAGTGCCGAAGTCAAGCTTGCCGTTTGTCACGGCGCACACAACCTCTCTGCCCATTACGGTGCGCTTGAGGTGAGCGTCGGCGTTGTCCTCAAAGCCGTTGTGAGCGTACTGGCTGTAGGGCTTTTCGGGAGCGAGCTTTTCAAGCCAGCGCTCGTAGTCGCTGTGAAGTCCGCTCTCGTCGTCGTTGATAAAAACCGACGCGGTGATGTTCATTGCGTTAACCAGCACAAGACCTTCCTTGATTCCGCTTTCGTCAATCGCCTTTTGAACATCCTCGGTAATGCGCACGATTTTGCGCCTTGCCGGAATATTAAACCACAATTCCTTGCGATAGCTTTTCATAATTTACCTCTAAAACACAAATCCGTTGTAGCCCCAGAGAGCGACTTCCTCAAACTTTACGTAACAACAGTCGGGCGAAACGCCTGCTTCTTCATCAAGGATTTCGCAAATCCGCTGAGTCAGCTTTGTGTAACTGTCCTTATCGGATTTTCCGAAGATTTTGACCTCTACCATAGCAATTCCGCAGTCGGTATCGCGGTGGAACATCATTGAGATTTCATCCTCAAGTGCGAGCATAAGGTAACGGTCGCTTTTGCCCGGGATAAGGCTGATTGCGTCGCTGAGCTTATTTTCAATTTCCTGCTTTTTCTGAGCAGAAACGCTCTTGTTTGTCTTTACGTTGATAAACGGCATATGTACACCTCTTAATCTATATTAACATTTAACTTTTATTATAATATTTTTGCGGTGTGTTTGCAAGCTATTTGGCGTATTTTTTAGGCTCGGTCTCATAAACATTGTTGCCTCTGCTGTCAATCGCCACAATGCATGGAAAATCCTCTACCGTGTAGCGCCTGATTGCCTCGGTCCCCAAATCCTCGTAGCACAAAAGCTCCTCGCTTTTTATGCTCTTGGCAATAAGCGCCGCCGCTCCGCCGATAGCCGCGAAGTAAACGCAGTTGTTCTTGACAATTGAGTCGATTACCGCCTGATTACGCGCTCCCTTGCCTATCATTCCTTTAAGCCCCAAGTCGAGAAGGGCAGGAGCGTATTTGTCCATACGGTAGCTCGATGTCGGGCCTGCGGGACCTACGGCAAAGCCGGGCTTTGCAGGCGCAGGACCTACGTAATAGATTAGCTCTCCCTTGATGTCAACGGGCAGCTCCTCGCCCTTTTCAATCAGCTCAAAAAGCCTTTTGTGGGCGGCGTCTCTGCCTGTAATAATTGTGCCTGTGAGCAGAACGCTGTCACCTGCGTTCAGGCTCTTTATATCCTCGTCCGTAATAGGAAGATTAATTTTTTTAGTCACAGCTTTACCCCCTTAAATTTCAGCGCTCGCGTGACGCGCCGCGTGACAGCAAATGTTAACCGCTACGGGCATTCCTGCGATGTGCGTGGGCGAGGTCTCGATATTTACGCCGATTGCGGTTGTATTTCCGCCCAAGCCTGCAGGACCGAAGCCCATTTTGTTAATCTCAGCGAGAAGCTCGCGCTCCATTTCGGCGTAGCGCTCATCTGTATTTTCGGTATTTATCGGGCGGAAGGTCGCCTTTTTCGCAAGCTGAGCCGCGCGTTCAAAAGTTCCGCCGATTCCCACGCCGACAACAATCGGAGGACAGGGGTTAGGGCCTGCCGCTCTCACGGTGTCGAGGATAAACTGCTTTACACCCTCTACGCCGTACGACGGAGTGAGCATTTTTATCGCGGACATATTTTCACTACCGAAGCCCTTACCGCCTGCGGTGATTTTTATTTTATCTCCGCTGACGATTTTTGTGTGGATAATCGCAGGGGTATTGTCCTTTGTATTTACGCGGTCAAAAACCGGATCGCTTACCACGCTTTTGCGCAGGTAGCCGTCGCGGTACGCCTGACGGACGCCCTCGTTAACCGCCTCGTCAAAGCTTCCGTCCTCGACAAAAACCTTGTCGCCGTACTCGACAAAAAGCACCGCCATTCCGGTATCCTGACAAAGCGGAATTTCCTCCTTTGCCGCCAAAATATCATTCTCTATAATCTGGTCGAGCACGCTTTTGCCGACAGGCGACTGCTCATTTTCCTTTGCGGTTTTAAGCGCTGATAAAATATCGTCACCGATGAAATAATTGCAGTCCATAAACAGCTTTTTAACCGCCGAGATAATCTCGCTACAGGTTACTTTTCTCGCTTCCATATTATACTCCCTTTTAATTTAAATTATCATACCGTTCTATTATAAAACTTTTTTAATGGTATTTCAATATCAAATAATTTATGATATACTATAAAAAACACCGAAAGCACATATATTCGTCACATTTGGGGTGTATGGTTACAATAGGAGGGATATGTATGCCTAAAATTTTAGTTGTTGACGACGAATTCAGAATAAGACAGATTATACGCAAATACGCCGAGTTTGAGGGCTACGAGGTTGACGAGGCTGTCGACGGTATGCAGGCGATTGAGGTGTGCCGCAAGAACACCTACGACCTGATTATCATGGATGTTATGATGCCCGAGCTCGACGGTTTTTCCGCCTGCAGAGAAATCAGAAAGTTCTGCAAAACTCCGATTATTATGCTCTCGGCACGCGGCGAGGAGTACGACAAAATCCACGGCTTTGAGCTTGGCTCGGACGACTACGTTGTAAAGCCGTTTTCGCCAAAGGAGCTTATGATGCGCGTTGCGGCGGTTATTAAGCGCTCGAGCGCAGGCACTGCCGAAAAGGAACGCGACGTTTACACCTACAAGGGACTTGTAATTGACTTCTCCGCGAGAATTGTCACCGTTGACGGTCAGCGCGTAGAGATGACGCCGAAGGAATATGAACTGCTGTTCTATATGGTTCGCAACAAAGGCCTTGCCCTGACAAGAGAAAGCCTTATCAGTGAGGTTTGGGGCTACGACTTTTTCGGAGATGAAAGAACCCTTGACACTCACATCAAGCTGCTGAGGAAAAGCCTCGGTGATTACAGCAAATGTATAGTTACCTTGCGAGGGGTGGGTTACAGGTTTGAGGAAATATAACAGAAAGTATTGGCCGCTGCACATAAAGCTGCTTGGTTACTTTTTACTGTTCGGCGCAATCATTTTGGTTGTACTGTGGGTTTTCCAGACGTTTTTGCTCAAGCCCTACTACACCGCCTCAAAAACGCGAAACGTTGAGCAGAGCGCAACGCGGATTTCGCAGTCCATTGAACAGAACAAAAACGTCTGGACGACAATTGACAACGTAGCGAGCAGCAATTCGCTCTCGGTTTATGTTTACGACTCGGGCGCAGGGCTGTTAAAAAGTCTGTACCAGTGCACCTATGATGTACCTGCAAACGAGCTGCTCATTGAGGAGCACGAGATTTACTCCTATTACCGCAACGCCAAAAACAACGGCGGTTCATATATTTCGGTCGATACAAACAGCGTGTCGGATATCGCCAGGCGCAAGCTCGATATGCTCAGGCAGGCGTTCTCAGGTGCAACAGGGGACAGCGCAAACGCGGACGTTCACTACCGCGCGCAAACCGAGGCTTCGTCCGAAAGCCTTGTATGCGCCAACGTAATAACGCGCGACGACGGCAGCGAGCGGTTTTTGCTGATTACGTCGTCGATTACTCCGCTGAGCAATACGATTGACATTATGCGCGGTCAGCTCACATGGGTTACATTTGTGTTTGTTGTTCTGTCGATTATCTTCTCGCTCTACGCGAGCCATAGAATTGCAAAGCCGATTTCAAAGACAAACAGCGCGGCTAAGGAGCTCGCGAAAAAGAACTACGAGGTTGACTTTAACGCACGCGGTTATCTTGAGGTTGAGGAGCTTAACGAGACGCTTAACTACGCCAAGACCGAGCTCGCCGCTACCGAAAAGCTCCAGCGCGAGCTTATCGCGAATATCTCTCACGACCTGAGAACTCCGCTGACGATGATTACCGGCTACGGCGAGGTTATGCGCGACTTGCCGGGCGAAAATACGCCTGAAAATATACAGATTATCATCGACGAGGCGACGAGGCTCTCCACCCTTGTAAACGATTTGCTCGACCTGTCAAAGCTCCAGTCGGGAGCGTTACAGGCTGAGAAAAAGACCTTCTGCCTGACCGACAGCATTAGCGCGATTTTCGCGAGATATTCAAAGCTTGTCGAGCAGGACGGCTACAACATTATCTTTGAGCCGAAGGAAAACGTTTACATCAACGCCGACGAGCTGAGGATTTCACAGGTAATTTACAACCTTGTCAACAACGCCGTTAACCATGTAGGCGAGGACAAGACCGTTATTGTCAGCCAAACCGTTAAATCGGGCAAGGTTCGGGTTGAAGTTACCGACCACGGCGAGGGTATTCCTGCTGACAAGCTCGAGTATATCTGGGACAGATATTACAAGGTCGACAAGGAGCACAAACGCGGAGTTATCGGCTCGGGACTCGGACTTTCGATCGTCAAGAGCATTTTGGACGCTCACAACGCACACTACGGCGTGCGCAGTACCCCCGGTAAGGGAAGTACGTTCTGGTTTGAAACCGAGGTTGAATCCGTTAAGAAAATCAAAAAGGACGAATAAAATTAACTGCCGTTTCGTGAAACCGCGGAATGGCAGTTTTTGTTTTATATTTTTAAAATTTCTTGTCGAATAGTGTTGTTTTTACTTCTCATATGATGTATAATTAGTATATATATGTACTAAAATGGAGGAGCAGGCTTATGCGCGGTCGCGGAAAGAACGGTTTACAAGACGTCGATATGTTCGGTGACGACATATACAGCAGTCAAAACCGTGCCGAAAAAGCTAAGGGCAAAAGCAAAAAACGCGTGCCGAAAAGCACACGCACAAAAGCCCGTGAAAAACGGATGCGCCTGCTCAGAAACCGTGCGGTTCTGATTATCGCAGGCGTGGTAATTCTCGCTCTGCTCGTGGTTTTGTTCACCGTGATGTTCAAGGGCTGCGGAAACTCGCCGAGCAAAGTCGTGAACGTTTCAACCGAGACAAAGTTCAAGCAGGAAGCGCGGAAAGCCACCCCGTCGGAGGCAACGCCGAACGGCGGTTCAAGCTCAGGCGGCGAGAGCAAAAAGAGCGCGTCCTCATTTAAAACCCCGAATATCACCGACGACAACAGTCCTGCCGAGGTTTACGGCGAGTGCTGCGTTTGGAACAGCACCGGATTTTTGAGATTTGTGCCCGACCAGGGAAGCGCAGAGGCTTACGCCTCGGCTGTCAACAGCCTTGCCGAGCAAGCTCCGTCGGTTAACTTCTACAATATGGTTGTTCCGAGCAGCACCGAGCTGTGTCTGCCCGACAGGCTTAAAACAGGCGACTTCACAACATCATCTCAGGCTGAGTTTATCACCTCGGTTAACAATGCGCTTAGCGATAAAGTAAAATCTGTCAACGCTTACGATTCTTTGGTTGACCACAACAACGATTACATATACTATAAATCGGACGACAACTGGACAGACCTCGGCGCATACTACGGCTACGACGCGTTTGCCAAGGCAACCGGACAAACTCCGCTTGACCTTGCAAACTGCGAGGACAAGACGATTGAGGGCTTCTACGGAAGCTACTCGCTCTACACCGCCGTTCCCGGCGAGGATACGGTTCATTACCGCATTCTTCCGTACGAAGCGCCGATGGACGTAACAGACCAAAACGGCGTGTCGTATACAAACCCGAGCCCATATTACGAGGCGGCAACCTCGGGCTCATTCACCTACGGTGTATTCCTCGTGGGCGACAATCCGCTGTGCGTAATCCGTTCAAGCTCTCCGGCGGCTCAAAAGGACAAAAAGCTTTTGGTTGTCAAGGAGGACTACGGCGACGCTATTGCACCCTACCTCAGCTACAACTACGGCGAGGTTCATGTTATCGACTACCGTTATTTTGACAGTATGGGAATGAAATTCTCTGACTACTGCTCGCAAAACGGAATTACGGACGTACTTGTTATCAACGACGTCAAGAGCGCCGGTTCACAAACGCAAATCGGCTCGTTATCAGCCATTTAATTTTCAGAAAGGAGGCGGCAGAAATGATTGCGGAAAATGTTAAGATTTCTATTTTCGGAAATATCAGCGACAACCTGTATTCGGCTCGCGTGAGCACGGACGGTTCGGCTTCGACAAAAAGCGCATACTTTGTTACGCGCAAGGGCGCTGACGAATATTTTGACGGAATCGTTGTGGCTGTCGCTGAATTTGAAGGGCTTACCGGGGAGCGTATGATTGTCGCGCGTTACGGCGATATTTACTACGAGCCTGAGCTCAGACGGATACTTTCAAAATTAAAAAATATAAAGCTGAAATCAATCCGCTGTCTTTACGAAAAATCCTGCGGAGCAATTATTTTCTACAAGACCAAGCAGAACACAAAAATCCTGCTTGTTAAGAACAACAACGGCAGGTACTGGAGCTTTCCGAAGGGACATATCGAGGAAGGCGAAACCGAACAGGAAACCGCCATCCGCGAGATTAAGGAGGAGACCGGTCTCGACGTTACAATCACCCCGGGCTTCCGCGAAATCAGCGAGTACTGCCCGTTCGGCAAAATCCGCAAGAGGGTGGTGTTCTTCCTCGCCAGAGCGTTCACAGACAACGTTGTTATTCAGGAGGAGGAAATCGACAGCTACATCTGGGTTGACCTTCAGCAGGCGCGTAAGATGTGCACCTACGACAACGATTTGAGAATTATCGAAAAGGCAGAGCTTACGATCCACCTGATGAAGCCGTAAAATTATAATAGTTTAGGAGCCGTCTGCATACTCTTTATGTGAGTGTGAGACGACTCCGTTTTTATTATTTTATTGTAGGGTTCAGTCGAGACTGAACCGCGGTCAAGCACTGAACATTTAGTGTTCAATCTGCGGTTTGGTCAAGACCAAACCCTACATTTTTATTTAAGGAATATGCGTGTATGTATTTGAGTTTTAAAATAGCTTTTCCTTTTGTTTTTGATTATTTGAATACTATGCTTTTTACGCTTGAATACGGCTGGCTGACTGTAGCCCCGACAGGACGAACCTGAACATAGTACAGTGCTCCGCGCTGAGCATTCAAAATCGGATAATACAGGTTGGTTGTGACAGCTGACGACCAGCCTTTATCTGTTGACTTTTTATAATATACAATATATCTGATTGCGCCGCGGATTGAGTTCCATGTAACGCGGATTCCGTTTGATTTGTTTGACAGCGTTACTGTAGGAGCAACCAAAGTGGGAACGGATTTTGTTGACGACCACGCGCCGTAAGCGGTTCCGCTGTTTGTCGTCTGATACATAGCGCGAACCTGATAAGTATAGGCGATTCCGCCTACCGCGTTCTTCTCAATTAACGACGGTGTTGTTGTATAAAGATAAGTGTACGCTTTGTCGCCCGATTTAAGACGCGCGATTTGATACTTGTTCGCCCCCGGAACGGCATTCCATTTTAAGGTATTGTTGCCGTTATATACAAGTGAAGTTATATTAACTCTTGACAGATATGTCATCGTTTTTACTTTTGAGTAATTACCCTTAACGCCGTTCGCACCTATTGACTGAACCTGAACGTAATAGTATTTACCCGAGCCTACATTTGTGATGGTGGCTCTGGTTGAGGTTGTTGAAAAACTCGACCATCCTGTTGACGCGGTTTTGTAATACACAACGTATGACTGAGCGTTTGCAACCTTGCCCCAAGCGACATCAAGACCGCTTACTCCGTTAGCCACGCTGATTGTTGGCGCGGCGGGAGCTGAATTATAGTTATTTATTTCACTAATGATTTTTGATTTATTACTGCAATTTTTACTTGTTAGCATTAACGCTTTGCTTTTGTCAAATATAGAAGATAGTTTACTTTCATACTGTTGTTGACTAACATATCCTTGTTGTTGAACTGCTGTCAAATTCTTTTGCCAGTTGTTAGTCATGGAAGTTTTATACTTATAAGTTTTTTTATAGGTGTCTACGTAACGTAAGCCAAAAAACAATGTAGTAATTTTACCAGGTTGAAGATTATTTCCATTAAATTGATAAACTACGTCTGTATATGCTCCCATTCTGCCAGAGCTGTCCAGTATTTTATTTCCATATATCATTCTGCATCCATCACCCCCAAATGTTGTCAATGAATCTAACCTGCCGGTATTAAATCCATCGTATCCAAACGTCAGTAATGTACCGCCATAAAACCCCCAATGCGAATCAACAATTAATTCAGGGATTCCATTTTGATCAAAGTCATATAGCTTAAAATCAATACCATCTCCATATTTTTTTATCATCTCATCGTTTTTAATATAATTAATATAAGCCGTTTTCCATGCCGGTACAGCCGCGCCTGCCTGAATCGGCACAATTGCAAACAACGATGCAATAATAATTGCCGATAATAAAATTGATAGTGCTCTTTTGACTTGTTTTTTCATAAAATGTTCCTCCTTTTTTGAACATATATTTTATTACAACTATTATAGCCAGAATACGGGCTACTGTCAACAATCGAACAATAATTTATACTAAAATCACAAGAAAAGTAAATAATAATTGTAAACTTTTCAAGGACTTTCTTATGATTTTATATGACAAGCTTTGGCAAACGCTCAAAGAAAAAAACATATCTCAATATAAGCTTATTAAAACCTATCACATCAGCACGGGTCAGCTTGACCGTCTGCGAAAAAACGGCAACGTAAGCACGTACACGCTCAATCAGCTGTGTGAGATTTTGGATTGCGATTTATTTGATATAATTGAATACAGAAAAGACTGAAAGCAGAGATATTCAACCGCGAATAACTCTGCTTTTATAAATTTATCTTGCAATAAATTGCTTTATGTTGTAAAATTAAAATATAATAATTTTAGCTTTAAGGAGGATACTATGTCTAAGGAATATAAAATCAGAACCAAAAACAAAAACGTGTTCCTGCGCGTCAGAAAAGGACACTTTGCAACAATGCACAGCCACATCAACTACTACATCGACGTTACAACCCAAAAAACAAGACTTTCGGAGGCGAGCGCCGTTGCGAAAGAGATGGTATCCGCCTACCGCGCGAGGACGATTGTTGACACAATCCTCTGCCTTGACGGCACCGAGGTTATCGGCGCTTGCGTTGCCGAGGAGCTTACGAGGGACGACTTTATTAACCTCAACGCCCACCAGACGATTTACGTCATTTCGCCCGAGTTTATCGGCGGAGGTCAGATGATTTTCCGCGACAACCTTGTGCCGATGCTCGCCAACAAGCACGTGCTGGTTTTGGCAGCTTCGGTAACAACCGGCAAGAGCGCCCTTGCGGCGATTGACGCGATTAACTACTACGGCGGACATATCGTTGGAATTTCGTCGATTTTCGCGACGGTTAACGAGTGCGACGGCCATCCGGTTCACTCAATCTTCGACCCCCACGACCTTGGAGATTACCAGAGCTTTAAGCCCCACCAGTGCCCGATTTGCCAAAGAGGCGAGAAAATTGAGGCGCTTGTTAACAGCTACGGATACTCCGCACTGTGATAATATTAATAAATTTGGGGTTTGCTATTGACAAACCCCATTTTTTAATATATAATAACAAATGCTGATTTCAGCGAATATGGCGGAATAGCTCAGCTGGCTAGAGCATTCGGTTCATACCCGAAGTGTCGTAGGTTCAAGTCCTATTTCCGCTACCATTCGGCCCGGTGGTCAAGCGGTTAAGACACCGCCCTTTCACGGCGGTAACACGAGTTCGATTCTCGTCCGGGTCACCACCAGCCCCTTACATTTTGTGAGGGGCTTAGTTAATACTCAAAACCGCCGGCGTGGTGGAATAGGCAGACACAAGGGACTTAAAATCCCTCGGACTAATACTCCGTACCGGTTCAAGTCCGGTCGCCGGCACCAAAAACAGAGATACTCACTGGGTATCTCTGTTTTATTTTACCTTCGCGTGGCGACCGGACTTGAAGACGAGCGAAAAGAAAACAGTCCGGTGGACTGTTTTCCGCGAGAGAGCTACGCAAACTTATAGCTAAACACACGCCGCATAAAACGAGATGTAAGGCTTCCAATCCGCAAAACTGTTTGGCAGTTAAGATTTAAAACAGCAAAAATCATTTATAGACAAACACAAACTTTTCTGCTATGATTAGGTTAATCTAACTTTTAGGAGAAATTGATATGAAGCTTATGCCTGCTCTGCCCGAGAGTATTTTTGACATTTGTTATCTTGTTTTCGCGATTGTCAGCGGTGTTCTGCTGCTTAAAAATTCAAAAGGCAGAAAGTACGTCCGAATTTTCGGAATAATGACCTTGCTGCTCGGCTGCGGCGACGCGCTTCATTTAGTGCCGAGAGTGCTGAATTACTGGACTGACGGCGACTATACCGCCGCGCTCGGTATCGGCAAGCTGGTCACGTCA
>ONPH01000002.1 GCA_900319655.1 uncultured Eubacteriales bacterium | reverse complement strand
TGGGAATTTCCGAGGAATTCGGCAGACGTCTATAGCAGACGCAGTGCTCGAGCAGAAGGTAGTAAATTTGGTTTACATACGCGATTTGGAGCATCGAGACGTACGCGCTGTTGTTGCCGTAGGAGTCGGAAATTTTGCCGAGAAGGTTTCCGACGCTCTCTCTTATTCCGCTGACTGAGTCAATGTCGAACAGCAATCCGTCGACGGCGTTTTTGAACTGCTTGATATACTCGAGCGAGAATATCACAAAAAGCAGAGAACAGCTTGAATCTTCGAGCGGTCGGGCTAGGTGGACATCCTCGCTGTTGAGCAGAACAAACTCTCCCTTGTCGAGCGTTTGCTCCTCTCCGTTAATAACGCACTCCGCCTTGCCTGACATTACGTACACAAGCTCAGGTTCTCTGTGCCATAAAAGCTCGGTTTTGCGTGTTTTTGAGTCGATATTTTCAACTTTTAAGGTTGCGGGTATTTTGTTGTCAAAGCTGATGATGTCATATTTATAGTCCATGGGTATTTGCCTTTCTTTGCGTGGAAACAGGGTATTTGCGTTGCGGGTATTACGGATTTACCAGGGTTTTACGGTTCCTGTGAGCTCCGTAACGCTCTTGATTCCGTTGTCGTCGAGGAATTTGTTAATTCCCTCGTTAATTTTTATCGGTGCATATGGATCCGAAAACAGCACTGTTCCGATTTGCAGAGCGGAAGCGCCTGCAATCAGCATTTCAACAGCGTCCTCCCATGTTGTGATTCCGCCCATTCCGATAATCGGAATTTTAATTGCGTTTGAAACCTGCCATACCATTCTGACAGCCACGGGGAAAACCGCCGCTCCGCTCAGTCCGCCTGTGTTGTTTCGGATAATCGGACGGCGCGAGTTAATGTCGATTTTCATACCCGTGAGGGTGTTAATCATCGAAACCGCGTCTGCTCCGCCTGCCTCTGCCGACTGAGCGATTGAGGCGATGTCGGTAACGTTGGGGCTGAGCTTTACAACAAGCGGCTTTGTGCAGTGCTTTCTGACTTCGCTTGTAATGTTTTCTACAGATTCGCAGCTTGTGCCGAACTGAACTCCGCCGGACTTTACGTTGGGGCAGGAGATATTCAGCTCAATCATATCAACGTCGGTATCCGAGAGCTTCTCGGCCATTTGGCAGTATTCCTCGACCGTGTTGCCTGCGATGTTCGCGATAACAACCGTGTTCTGCTGTTTGAGCCACGGAAGGTCGTCGTTTATAAATGCGTCAACTCCGGGGTTTTGAAGTCCTACGGCGTTGAGAATACCCGAAGGAGTTTCGGCTATGCGCGGAGGCGGATTGCCGTCGCGGCGCTTTAGGGTAATGCCCTTGCAGGAAATTCCGCCTAATTTTTCGAGCGGATAAAACTCGCCGTATTCTCTGCCGAAGCCGAAGGTTCCGGAAGCTGCAATCAGAGGGTTGTTAAACTTTACACCGGCTACATTTACGGATAAATCTGCCATTAAAATACAACCTCCTCAGCGTTAAATACAGGGCCGTTTTTGCAGACGTGCTGCATGATTTCCCCGCCGTTTTTTCTGACCTTAACAGCGCAGACAAGACATGCGCCGATTCCGCATGCCATTCTCTCTTCGAGCGAGATTTGGCACGGCTTGCCGTATTCTCTGCACACCTCGGCAACCGCCTTTAGCATAGGCGTAGGGCCGCAGGCGCAGACCTCGTCAAATTCGTTTATTCTTTCCTTTAATATATCGGTGACAAAGCCCTTTGCTCCGGCGCTTCCGTTGTCGGTAACGAGCACCGTCTCGGCTCCTGCGGACTTAAAATCGTCCTGCAAAATCACAAGCGATTCGTCGCGGAAGCCTGTTATCGCAACGGGGCTGTCGCACTGCTTGGCAGTGTAGAGCATCGGCGGAACACCGATTCCTCCGCCGATAAGGCAATACTTTTTGCCTTTTTGAATATCAAAGCCGTTGCCGAGCGGTACGAGCACATCAACCTTCTCGCCGGGCTTCATAGCCGACATAATTTTTGTGCCTTCGCCCTTGACCTGATAGACAAGCCTGAGCACGCCGTCTGAGCAATCGCATACCGAAATAGGTCTGCGCAGGGATTTTCCGGGCACATAAACGTGCGCGAACTGGCCGCAGGATACGGGTAAATCGTCCTGAGCGTACTCAAGGCGCATATCGTAAATTCCGTCGGCAATTTTGTCATTTGAAATAAGCGTAAGCTGTCTTACATCGTACTTCATTCTACCATTCCTTAATTAATATATTGTATGTCAAAAGTGACTGCGTTGATGTTTTGATAGGTATAAAACTGCGTTTCGCTGTCAATCTGCGCTCCGCCGCTGTTGTATCCGTTAACCGCCTCTATCCATTTATAACCGTAATAATCGGAAATTGACTGAGTGGTTTGCTGATAATCCAAATCCTCCGAGACCAGAAAATCAAAATACCGGTCTCCGCTCTGAACCGCCGCCAAAAACTCCGCCAACAGCTCGCTGTCCTCGTCAAGGTTATACAGCGTGACGAACTCGCGCTTCATATAGTTGTATTTATCGCTCGTGCACTCGGGCACAAAAACGTTGAACAACTCGTCGGACTCCTTTTTGTCGGCAAAAAGCGGACTGATTACATGGTTTTCCTTAATTTTTTCTGTGGTCATATTAAAGTAAAGATAGCGCTGAATATGCGCGTCGCCGTCGTTCCAGGTTACGTCGATATGATACCAGTCGCCGTCGATTTTAACGCAGTTCCACATATGTCCGGTGTCGGAGCTCTCGCCGTTTTCACGGTTAAACTCCGGGCAGTAGCCGTTAATACCCACACACTCCACGCCGAGGCTGTTGCAGATTACCTGAAAAGCCTTTGAATAGCCGTCGCAGACAGCCTTGCCGTCTATAAGCGCTCCGTAGGCATTGTGGCGCATTGAATTGTCGTTGTCGTAAGAGCAGTTATCTATTAAATAATTGTTTGCGAAAATTTCAATTTGATAGTCGGAGGCTTCCTGCGGAGCAGAGCCGGTAATCTCGCTGAGTTTTTGTTCAAAAGACTCCTTAGCCGCGCTGAGCTTGTCGCCCTCAAACTTAAAGTTGAGCTTGAAGCTAAAGCTGAAGCCGTAATCTATGTAGCTGTAACGCGAATTCAAATCGAGCCAAAACTCCTCGGGATGATCCGCCTCGTACGCGCCGAGCGCAAAATCGAAATCCGAAAGGCTCGCGTTTGTGTTGAACTCCTCCTCGTAGGATTTGTTCATATACTCCCCTATCGTGTCGTACAGTGAGCGCAGCTCGTCAGTGCCGAGGCTGCTGTAGCCGTAGCCGCTGTTTGTCTGCTTTCTGTCGCCGAGAGCAACCGCCGAACCGCTGCTGCTTTTAGGGGCGACAGTGGGGGCGTTTGAAGGGTTGTATCTGTTGAAGAATTTCATCAGCGAACAGCCCGAAAACGCAGAAGCAAAAACCGCCGCGGCAGTGATTATCGCCGCGATTTTTATATATTTAAAAGGTCTCACACAATCACCTTGTTAAAAAACTATCCAATATCTATACATATTCAATATAATTGTACTTTATTTTTCTCTTTACGTCAATTGCATTTTAAATTTTTTTATGTTATAGTATATAGGCTGTCTAAACGGCAAGCGGTCTGTTCGCAAAATCCAGACCATAAAAAAATACTACGGAGGAACTAAATATGAAAAACAAAACCACGCTCTACATTGTTCAGGGCGCAGTAATTGCCGCGCTTTACGCGACGATGACAATTCTGCAAAACGTGCTGCTGCTCGGCTCGGCGTCTATGGCGGTTCAGTTCAGAATTTCCGAGGTTCTCACAATTCTGGCGCTGTACACCCCGGCGGCTATTCCCGGACTTACAATCGGCTGCGTCATTGCAAACATCAGCTCGGTTGCTCAGCTCGGTCCGCTCGATATGATTCTCGGATCAATCGCTACGCTGCTTGCGGCAATCTCGATGTATTTGCTCAGGAACGTCCGCCTTTTCAAGCTTCCGGTTTTGGCAGCGCTTATGCCCGCACTGTTCAACGGAATTATTATCGGCGCGGAAATTGACATTGTGGTTATGAACAACGGTCAGGGCTTTAACTTTGCCGACTTTCTTGTTCAGGGCGGTTTGGTCGCTCTCGGTGAGCTCGCCGTACTCTTTGTACTCGGACTTCCGCTGTCAAGGGTTATCGAGCTTAACGGCCTTGATAAAAAGCTGTTCGCGCCAAAGGGCAAGTGATAATCAATAGTTAAATCTAAACGGAATCTCCTGTTAATACGGAGGTTCCGTTTTTATATATAACACTTTTATACATAGACAATTACGGCTTGCGGTGATATAATGTTATCAGTAAATTGAATCGGGTGATTTTATGAACAGAAACAAAATTATTATCAGAACAAGTATTATCGGAATACTCGCAAACGTGTTTTTGGCGGCGTTCAAGGCGGTTGTGGGATTTTTCACAAACTCCATAGCAATCTCGCTCGACGCGGTTAACAACCTGAGCGACGCGCTGTCGTCGGTAATCACGATTATCGGCACTAAGCTTGCCGGCAGACGTCCCGACAAAAAGCATCCGTTCGGCCACGGAAGGATTGAATACCTCAGCGCGGTGACGATTTCGGTTATCGTTCTTTACGCAGGTATCTCGGCGCTGGTTGAGTCAATCAAAAAAATCATCACTCCCGAAGCTCCCGACTACACCCCTGTAGCGCTGATAATTGTAGCGGTTGCCGTTGCAGTTAAAATTGTGCTCGGCACTTATGTTCGCCGCACGGGAATTAAGGTCAACAGCGATTCGCTTGTCGCCTCGGGAAAGGATGCGCTGCTCGACTCGGTAATCTCGGCCTCTACCCTTGTTGCCGCAGGAATTTACCTGATTTTGGGAATCAGCCTTGAAGCGTGGCTCGGTGCGGTTATCTCGCTAATCATCATTAAATCGGGTATTGATATGCTCCGTGAGGGAGTTTCGTCAATCGTCGGTGAACGCGTTGACAGCGAGCTTACAAACGGAATTAAGGAGACTATCCTTAAGTTTGAGGATGTTCGCGGCGTTTACGATTTGATTTTGCATAACTACGGTCCGGATTCGTACATCGGCTCGGTTCACATTGAATTGCCCGACACCTACACAATGAATCAGCTCGACCGGCTTGAAAGAGATATTGCCGACGCGGTTTACTGCGACCACAAGGTTATTTTGGCAGGAATCGGAATTTACTCGGCGTGCACCGACGGCGGCAAGGCTGAGGAGATTTTAACGGATATCCGCAAGACGGTAATGAAGTATCAGTACGTTTTACAGCTTCACGGCTTTTCGTTTAACGAGGACGAAAAGGAAATTCGCTTTGACCTTGTTATAGACTTTGCCGCTCCCGACAGAAACGCGCTTTATCAGCAGATTGTCAGCGAGGTTCAAAACAACAAATATCCCGATTATAAATTACGCGCTACGCTCGACACAGATTTCAGCGACTAATACTATTCTCTGATAGAAAGTAGACAACTTTCTATCAGAGAGAATACGCTTGGCGCGTTTTCCAATTGCGCAAAAGCGCAATTGCCGTCTTATACAATCTTGACGCGCCTACGGCGCTATTAAAAAGTAGAAAGTCTACTTTTTAATGAAGATTGGTATAAGGCAACATAACGTTGCATCCAATCCACAAAAAAAGCCTGTTCCGCAAAAACGGAACAGGCTTAATTTTTTATTCTTCGTCGGGCTCGGGGATATCGAGCTTTGCGGGTTCGGGAATCGGCTTCTTTTTCTTAACATATATCAGGAAGCACAGCGCCGCGAATATCAGTATACAAGCCATTGTAACCGCAAATCCCGGCCAGAAGCCGTTGGGATAGTAGTACAGCTTAATCGTGTGTTCGCCCTGCGAAATTGGGAACGCGAGCATTGCGTTGCCCACCGCGCTAACATCAACCTTTTGTCCGTCGACAACGGCTGTCCAGCCCTTTTCGTACGGAATTGAGGTGTAGAATAAACCGTCCTGCTTAACGTCGATTGTTCCTTCCATTGAGCTTGCGGTCAGCTTGGTTGTATTCATAACGTTTTGAGTAAGCTTTGTAAAGCCCTGCTCGAAAACATCCTCGTTGAACAAGTCAACATAAACTCTCGCCTTTCCGCTGCTGCCGGCCTTTAACTCGGCATAAACGGAAATTTTGTCGCCCTTCTTAAAGTAACCGATTGGCGAAACATACGGACGTGCCATACCGTATTTTCCGGGCTGCTCCTTGTCGTTTTGGAGAACCGTTACATCCTCGCCGTCCTTGATGTCGGCGTACATAACATACAGACCGTCCTTGGGCGCGGTGTAGTTCCACTTAACGTGCGGTTTAAGGCTCGAATCCGAGCAGTTAAACGAGTAAACGCCGTAGTCGGTTTTGTTTACCGTGAACTTGCTTGAATCAGAATGTCCCTGAGAAACAACCTCGAGTCTGGTGTTGAGCTCATCCTCTATTCCGGTAGCGTTGCGGAAGAACTCGTTTTGCTTTTCAATCGGGTTATAATTGCCTTCGTTTTCGTCAGCCTTCCAGTTGAGCAGGTTTTTGTCTGTCACAAAGCCCATCGGGATATAGTGAATATTCTGGAAAAGCTTTTCATTATCCTTGGTGCAAACCTCCGCCATATCGTAGGTGTTATGGATTTTTCCGTCACGCGCGACAAGGTATTTGAGGTTCATAAACATATTTACAAACGGAGAAGCTTCGGCATAGGTGTAGCGGTTGCCGCTCTTCCAGCCCATCATACCCATATTCTCATAGAAAATGGTAATCTTCTCGTTCGCCATTGAGTTGAACATCGAAAGTCCGTTGTAATGGTTCAGCGCTCCGTCGTTGAGCGTCTGGGTTGAGGTCATCTCGGAACGCCAAAGCTCGGGAGTGTTCGCCTCCTGATTGTTCATATAGTCAAGGAGATACGCGGTTTTTTCTCCGCCGCGCGGATAGTCATATGTTCCGGTAACGGTCGTTACGATAACGCCGCAAATACCCGTCGCCGCGCTCTGAGCGATTACAACGATTGTGAGAGCGATAGTCACTACGTTCTTTGGGATAATCCTCTTTGAGTACAGAATTACCACAAGCGCGGTGAACGCGATTATGCTTCCGAACGCGATGAGCGTCGGGGTTACCCAGTTAAGACGTTCGGTTGTGAACATCTTTTCAATTCCGGGATCGTCAATCTCCATCACGAGGACAAACACGCTGAGTAGCGTTGCGATAATCGCGGAGATTACGTTGGTCGAGCTGAGGTATTTATACGCCTTAAACGCCATAGCTATCATCACAAAGCTGATGAGGAAGGTGAAGCGGTAAGGAATCATATTTGTAAAGTGGAAGCCGTGCCAGATGTAGTCGAGCTGACGGATAATGCAGCTTAAGAACATAAAGAGAATCAGGCACATCGCCACGATTTTTTCTTTTGTCTTTACCTTTGAGCAGGTCAGGTACAGGAAACCGAAGAACACCGTAACCGCTCCGCAGGAGATATTCGGAATAGCGTCGGCAGCCTTAATCGCAGGGCTGGTGAAGTTCGCGATATTGCCCGTAATGCTCTTGAGCGCCTTGAGCACGCCGAAAAGGTCGTTGCTGCCGCCCATATTAATCGCAAAGGTCGAGGGGAAGTTGCTACCCGAAGCGTGGGTGTTTTGCAGAGCAAGGAAGGCAGGCAAAAGGAAGAACAAAGTTATTCCGATTGCGAGGAGCGAAAACGCGCCTGTTTTAATCAGATTAACCGCGAAGTTCTTAAAGCCGTGCCAGTGAACAATGCTGTACGCGATGAAAATTAAAAGGACAAAAATACATACGAAAAATCCGATGTAGTAGTTTGTCAGCATACAGAGCGCAAGCGTGATTGTGAAAAGCCTGAATTTGTTTTCGGTCAGAAGCTTTACAATTCCGAGCGCGCAGAGCGGAAAAATACAAACCGTGTCGAGCCAGATTGTGTTCCAGTAGTAGCCGATTAAAAACGCGCAGAACGAAAAGCTCGTTCCGAACATAACAAGCGACAGGTCGTTGCGCTTATACACGCTCCTCAAAAACAGGGCTGTGAACGAGCCTGCAAGACCTATCTTTAAGCATACAGAGAACATCAAAAATTCTCTGAGCACGCCGGCAGGGATAAACATCGTCAGGAAGTTTACCGGGCTTGCAAGGTAGTACGACATCAGTGAAAAATAGTTTACGCCTCCGCCGACAGACCATGTCCAGAACAGCGACTCGCCGTTTTGAAGCTTGTGCTGTAAATCCGCAAGAAACGGAAAATACTGGTGCCAGTTGTCGGTAACGAGAATTTGTTTGTCGCCGAACGGAGAAACGTCCATTACTCCGTATGCTATAACCATCAGCAAAAAAGGAATTAGGAATGCGAGCCACAGGAAGATATTGCGCGTTGCAAAATCCTTGAACCACTCGCCGAAGCTCCTTTTTTGCTTTATTGTTGTCGCGTCGGTCATTAAAATATACCTCCGAAATGCAAAATTGTTGGTCATTTGCCATGTGCAAATTCGCCTATACCATTTTATTTTAACACTTTTTTTTGCTTTGGTAAATATAAATGTGAAAACTTTATAAAAAATTTTAAAAGAAATAGACTTTTACCCTTATCTTTGTTATAATAAAAGTTGGTATAGCAATATTCTATCCCTTTAAGGAGTTAAAAATATGAAAACCATAGATTTGGTTGTACCCTGCTATAACGAGGAAGAAGGCCTCGAACATTTTGTTTTGGAGACCAACAAGGTTATCGACACTATCCCCGACTACAGCTTTAGGTACATACTTATCAACGACGGCAGTAAGGACAAGACCTATCTTGTTATGAAAAAACTCGCCGCGCGTTTTTCAAACATTAAATATATCTCGTTCTCGCGCAACTTCGGCAAGGAAGCGGCTATGTATGCAGGCTTACAGCACTGCGACGCTGACTATGTGGTTGTTATGGACGCCGATTTGCAGCATCCGCCTGCGGTATTTCCTCAGATGATTGAGGCTATGGAGCAGGGCTACGACTGCTGCGCGACAAAGCGTGACGAGCGTGAAGGCGAAAGCTTTTTCAGAGGATTTTTCTCCAAGCTCTTTTTCACGCTGTCAAACAAAATGACAAGCGTAAAAAACCCCTACGGAGCTATGGACTACCGTATGATGACGCGCCAGATGGTGAACTCGATTTTGGAGCTCAGCGAGGTTCAGAGATTTTCAAAAGGAATTTTTTCATGGGTTGGCTTCAATACAAAATGGATTTCGTTTAAGACCGTCGACAGACAGCTCGGCACAACCTCGTGGAAATTTTCCTCGCTGCTTAGGTACGCGATTGACGGAATTACCTGTTTCTCGGTCACTCCCCTGCGTTTTATCGCAGTGATGGGCGCGATAATCTTCTTTATCTCGCTTATTTACATCATTATTACTCTGGTTCAAACGCTGTTCCTCGGCGTTATCACGCCCGGTTACGTCACCACAATGTGCGCGATTTTGTTCCTCGGCGGACTTACCGAAATGTCAATTGGAATTTTGGGCGAGTACATCGGCAGAATTTATATGGAAACAAAAGAAAGACCGATTTATATAACAAAATTCTCGAACTTTGAGGATGAGAATAACGAGGAGGCTGACGGCGGCAGCTATGAACAATCAGGAAAATAAAAACGGCAAGGTGTACGGCTTTCTTAAAAAATTCTTTGACATAAAATTCTGGAAGTTTATTTTGGTCGGAATTATCAACACGGTCGTGGGCGAAGGTGTTGTTCTTCTTCTGACAAATCCCGTCGGCTGGAAGCAGTATTCATGGGGACCCGGTGCCGCGGCGTTTATCGGCGTTGTTGTGGGAAGCATCGTGAGCTTCTTCCTCAACAAATCCTTTACCTTCAAAAACAAGGAAAAGGGCTGGAAGCCCGTGGTTAGATTTACCGTCAACATTCTGCTTTGTATGCTGATTAGAGTTGCGGTCGCCACGGCGGTCAGCGCAATCTCCAAGGGCGCAGGCTGGACGCTATTCGGCATGGATGTCGACACCTTTGCAGGAAACCTTAGCTGGGCAGTCGGCGCGGCTGTGTTCGTAATGGTAAACTACATCGGACAAAGATTTTTCGCCTTCAAAGAGAAAAAAGAAGAAAACAAATAATAAAAAATAAACACTGTCATTTCGGTTATGCGCCTGAAACGACAGTGTTGTTTTTTGTTTATCGGTAATAATATTTTGCGTTTTTAAAAACTTCCTGAACGTTAACTCCGGACACCGCCAATACGATAACCGTAATAAGCAAAGCTATAATCACAATCAACGCCAGCAGAAGTCTTGCACGTGCCCAGGTTTTCAGCGAGTACTTTCTTGAACCGCCGAACGCCCAGACAAAAAGCATAATGATGTTTACAATCGGTATGCACATTACAAGCCATCTTCCAATCCATCCGCCGATTGACACGTGCTCGTCGTAGTGAACGTCGGGCTCGTTTACATAAACGGTGTTGACAGGCTGCTGATAGCCATACTGTCCGCAGTTACGGTTTCCGCTGTTTTGGGGTGCTGAATACTGAGAGTTGTAGCTTACGTTCGGATTTCTTGTTCCGCAGTTTGGACAATTGTCCTTGTAGTCGGGGTATTCACCTCCGCAATTTCTGCAAATCATATTATTATCTCCTTATCCGATAATTTCCTTGCCGCCCATATAAGGTCTGAGCGCAACAGGAATATTAACCGTGCCATCCTCGTTGAGGTTGTTCTCCAAAAACGCGATTAACATTCTCGGCGGAGCTACAACGGTGTTGTTAAGGGTGTGGGCAAAGTACTTTTTGCCGCCTTCTCCCGAAACTCTGATTTTAAGTCTGCGAGCCTGAGCGTCGCCGAGGTTGGAGCATGAGCCGACCTCAAAATATTTTTTCTGTCTGGGCGACCAAGCCTCTACGTCGAGCGAACGAACCTTTAAGTCCGCGAGGTCGCCGGAGCAGCATTCAAGTGTGCGAACAGGGATATCAAGTGAACGGAATAAATCTACGGTGTTCTGCCAGAGCTTGTCGAACCACCTTTTGCTCTCCTCGGGCTTGCAGACAACAATCATCTCCTGCTTTTCGAACTGGTGAATACGGTAAACACCGCGCTCCTCAATTCCGTGAGCGCCCTTTTCTTTTCTGAAACAGGGCGAATAGCTTGTGAGTGTGTAGGGCAGATTTTCTTCCTTGTTAATTGTGTCGATAAACTTACCAATCATCGAGTGCTCACTTGTACCGATGAGGTAAAGATCCTCGCCCTCAATTTTGTACATCATAGAGTCCATCTCGGCAAAGCTCATAACGCCGGTAACAACGTTACTTCTGATCATAAACGGCGGTACGCAGTAGGTAAAGCCGCGGTCAATCATAAAGTCACGCGCATAAGCAATAACCGCGCTGTGGAGTCTCGCAATGTCGCCCATAAGGTAATAGAAGCCGTTGCCTGCTACCTTACGCGCCGAGTCAAGGTCAATGCCGTTGAGCTTTTCCATGATATCTGTATGATAAGGAACTTCAAAGTCGGGCACAACCGGCTCTCCGAAGCGTTCAATCTCAACATTCTGGGTATCGTCCTTGCCGATGGGCACCGACGGATCGATAATCTGGGGAATCTGCATCATAATATCGGTAACCTGAGTGCTGAGCTCGCTCTCCTGAGCTTCAAGCTCCTGAAGCTGCTGAGCCTTCTTTGTTACCTCCTCTTTAAGCGCCATACTCTCTTCGCGCTTGCCCTGAGCCATTAAAGCGCCGATTTGCTTAGAAATTTTGTTGCGGTTTGAACGCAAGTCGTCAGCCTTCTGCTTTGCCTCTCGGCTGAGCTTATCGAGCTCAATTACCTTGTCAACAAGCTCAAGCTTGTGGTCCTGAAACTTTTTCTTTATATTTTCCTTTACCGCGTCGGGGTTTTCTCTCAAAAATTTAATGTCAATCATTTTTCTGCTCCTTTATTTTAACTTGTTGGAAAGCTCGGTGAGCTCCTCGTCGGTATAGAACTCAATTTGGAGTACACCTCCCTGCTTGCCCTTGTTTTTTGTAATGCTTATTTTTCTGCCCAAGCTCTCGTTAAGCGCGAGCTCAACCATGCTGTAAAACGACGGTTTTTTCTCCGCTTTTTGCTCTTTCTTTGTTTTCGGAGCTTTTTTGCAGAGCTTTTCGGTCTGTCTTACCGACAAATCCTTGCTTACTATCAAATCCGCAAGCTCCTGCATATCGTCCTCGCTGTCGAGCGTCAACAGAGCCCTTGCGTGACCTGCCGAGATTTTGCCTTCCTTTAGATACTCCTTAACGCTGTCGGGGAGCTTTAGAAGTCTGAGCGCGTTTGCGATTGCCGGACGGGATTTACCGACCGAACGCGCGACCTCCTCCTGAGTCATATTATGCTCGTCGACAAGCACGCTGTAACCCTCGGCTTCTTCGAGCGGCGTTAAATCCTCTCGCTGGAGGTTTTCGATAAGCGCAAGCTCCATTGTCTGGGTTTCGTCGAGCTCGCGGATAATTACGGGGATTTCCGTCAGCCCTGCCATACGACAAGCGCGGTATCTTCTCTCGCCTGCTACAATTTCATATCCGCCGAGCGGCAGAGGACGTACCAAAAGCGGCTGTAAAAGTCCGTGCTCGGAGATGCTCTGCGCAAGCTCGCTGAGCGCGTTTTCGTCAAACTCCTTACGCGGCTGAGAGCGGTTCGGTTCAATCTCCGATATATTCAGAGTAACGCCTCCGCTTTTGTCCTCGTTGTCATTTTCTATGAATATGGCGTTAAGACCCTTGCCGAGTCCGCCGAGTTTTTTTGCCATCAGCGTTTCTCCTTTGCAATCAACTCTTTGGCAAGCTCGGTGTACGCCAAGCTGCCCTTGCAGTTTTTGTCGTAGTAAATTACAGGCATACCGAAGCTCGGCGCCTCGGAAAGCCTTACTCCCCTGGTGATAACCGTGCCGAACACCTTGCCCGGGAAGAATTTTTTGACCTCCTCAACAACCTGCTGAGTCAGGTTGAGCCTGCCGTCGTACATTGTAAGCAGAACTCCCTCAAGCTCAATTGAGTAATTATACTGCCTTTTTATGCGCCTAACCGTGCTCATAAGCTGTGACAGTCCTTCGAGCGCGTAATATTCGCACTGAATAGGAACGATAAACGAGTCCGCAAGCGTAAGCGCGTTCGCCGTGATTAGTCCAAGTGACGGCGGACAGTCGATAATGATGTAGTCGTAGTACTGCTTTATCGGCAGAATTGAATTTTTAAGAAGTGCCTCGCGGTGTGATTTTTCCGCGATTTCAAGCTCCGCCGCGGCAAGGTCAATTGACGACGGCAGAATATGAAGATTCTGATACGGAGTTGTCAGCACGCACTCCTCTGCCTTTGTTCCGTCTACAAGGATGTTGTAGGTGGAAAGCTTAACCTTGCTTTTGTCGATTGCAACGCCGCTTGTGGCGTTACCCTGAGGGTCGGCGTCGACAAGAAGAACCTTTTTGCCGAGTGCACCGAGACAAGCAGCAAGGTTAACGGCGGTCGTGGTCTTGCCCACTCCGCCCTTTTGGTTTGATATAGCGATAATTTTTGCCACTGATTTCAAATCCTTACTAATAAATTCTTTTAAGATTATACCATATACGTGTTAGATTTTGAAGAGGATTTAAAGAATTTTTTAATTTTTTATGTTGTTGGTGTTTCACGTGAAACAATTAATATTTTAAAATGCAAAAAGACGCACATTTCTGCACGTCTTTTCGCAAGGGGTTAGATAAGGAAATGGGTATGAGTGGATTGGGCTTGCGCCCAAAGTGGAAAGTTAGTTAAGTGTCTACGCGGATTTTTCTGTTTTATTAAGCTGCGACTTGGGAATACGGATTGTGTATTCGATAAAATTTTCTGAGTCTGTTTTTACAGATTGCGCGTCTATTCCCGACAGCCGCATTGTATCTATTGCTCTGTTGATGGAATTCAGAAAAATCCTTATGTCTTTTATCACCGCTTTGCTTCTGCCCCGATTTTTTTCGGTTTTCGGGTTATTGTGTTTGTATATGCCGACAAGCGCTTCGGTCTGGCTTACGTTGAGGTTGTCCGAGATTATCTTTGAGAGAACCTCACGCCTTATGTCTTCATCGTCAATTCTCAAAAGCGCCCTCGCGTGTCGTTCGGTAAGCCCTGCGTTTTCTATCCACTCCTGCTCCTCGCCGCTCAGCTTTAACAACCTGAGCTTGTTTGCAATTGTGGACTGGGTTTTTCCGAGCTTGTCCGCCGCCTGTTCCTGTGTAAGCCCGTACCGCCTAATCAGCCTTGAAATCCCTCGGGCTTCCTCGAAGATTCCGAGGTCAGCCCGCTGGAGATTTTCAAGAAGAGCATATACGGCAGATTCCTTGTCTGTGCATTTTACTATAATGCACGGAACACGCTTCATCCCCGCGAGGATTGCCGCGCGTAAGCGGCGTTCTCCTGCGATCAGTTCAAATTCGGACTGGCTTGCTTTTCTGACTGTAAGCGGCTGCAGAATTCCGTTTTCCGCGATTGACCGCGACAGCGCCGAAAGCTCGTCCTCATTAAAAACCTTACGGGGTTGGGCTTTGTTTGGCCGAATCTTTATTATTGGTATTTCTGAAATTTTATTTTCGCCTTTTACCAAAAAATTCAACCGCATCACCCTTGTCAGCATCAGGGGTTGTCCCTGTGCTATTATAATATCACAATGGGTGTGCGGTTTGTGTCAGATTCTGTGTTAAATTTTTAGATTGTTTTAGCTTTTTTGGCTGTATTTTGTCGATTAATTATTTTAGAGGCTTTGCTTTGATTTTACCGTTTTGTCTGGGATATTTATCGGGTGTAGGCTGAACCTTTTCTATGACAACAAGCGTTCTGCTGCCGCTGTTTTCGGGAAGTTCAAAGCCATATACATCTGTTTTTTTTCCGCCGAGAGCTTGGATTGCCTTTGAAGCGGACTTAATTTCCTCGTCAGCCTCTCCGCCCTTGAACGCGATAAACTTACCTGAAAGGCGGACGTACGGCAGGCAGTATTCGCATAGCACGTTTAGCCTTGCTACTGCTCTTGATACGGCGAAGTCATAACATTCTCTTAAATCAATATTATGACCGCCTTCCTCTGCCCTTGCGTGAACAAGCTCCGCTTCAAGTCCGAGGGTGTTTAACACCTCGTCGAGAAACTTAAGCCTTTTATTAAGGCTGTCGAGCAAGGTTAGCTTAATGTCAGGTCGCGCAATTTTGAGCACCAAGCCCGGAAAGCCTGCTCCCGTGCCGACGTCAATTACGCTTGCTCTCTGCGGAAAGTCAACGTAATTGAATACAGACAGGCTGTCGGCAAAGTGCTTTACTGCAACCTCGTTTGGCTCGGTAATTGCAGTTAGGTTTATCTTCTCATTCCACGACACCAAAAGCTCAAAATATTTTTGAAGCTGATCAAGCTGTTCTTCGGACAATTCAATTTTATAATCCTTAACGGCTAATAAAACAAAGTTTTTAATATTCATAATTAATCCTGATTTTTATTTGCTGCCATCCAAATTAGCAACACGCTAATGTCCGCAGGAGATACTCCCGAAATTCTGGAAGCCTGCCCGATATTGAGCGGCTTTATCTTGTTGAGCTTTTCCTGAGCTTCAAGGCGCAGACCTGCAAGCGTTGTGTAGTCAAAGTCAGACGGCAGTTGTTTTTTCTCGAGTTTTTTTACCTGCTCAACCTGCTTTAGCTGTTTTTGGATGTAGCCTTCGTATTTAATTTCAATTTCAATCTGCTCTATTATATTCGCGTCCAAGTCAGGACAGCCGGGGTCGATTTGCTTAATAACGTCATAACCGATTTGCGGACGACGGAGCAAATTAATCTCCCTTACTCCTGTTGTGACAGGCGATGTTTCACGTGAAACAAGCAATTTATTTAACTCATCGCTCGGAGAAAGCGTGGTTTTTTCGAGCCTTTTAATCTCGTCCTTTTTTATCTGCTGCTTTTTAAGAAACTTTTGATAGCGTTCCTCGCTGATTAATCCGAGCTCATAGCCTGTGGGAGTTAATCTCTCGTCGGCGTTATCCTGACGGAGCACAAGTCGGTACTCGCTTCGCGAGGTCATCATTCTGTAAGGCTCGTTTGCGCCTTTTGTTACGAGGTCGTCAATTAATGTGCCGATATAGGAATTCGCCCTTGTCAGAACAAACTGCTCTCTGCCCAAAACCTTGTGAGCGGCGTTTACTCCTGCTACAAAGCCCTGAGCGGCGGCTTCCTCATAACCGGAACTGCCGTTAAACTGACCTGCACCGAACAATCCCTCGAAACTCTTGAATTCAAGAGTCGGGTTCATCGCGGTCGGGTCAACGCAGTCGTATTCAATTGCATAAGCAGGTCGCATAATAACGCAATTTTCAAGTCCTTTGATAGTGCGGTAAAACTTTAGCTGAACCTCCTCGGGCAGTGAACTGCTCATACCCTGCAGATACATTTCCTCTGTACTCTCGCCGCACGGCTCAATAAACAGTTGATGTCTGGGCTTATCCTTGAACCGCATAATTTTGTCCTCAAAGCTCGGACAATAACGCGGTCCTACTCCCTCAATCCTGCCTGCATATAAAGGTGAGCGATGGATATTTTCAAGGATAACCTGCTTGGTTTTATCGTTAGTCCAGCTAATGTGGCAATCTACCTTGTTTTCCCCGAGGCTTTCCGTCTCATAAGAAAACGGCTGCGGCGGTTCGTCGCCCTTTTGCACCTCGAGCTCCGAAAAATCAATCGAACGTCTGAGCACACGGGCAGGAGTACCTGTCTTGAACCTTCTAAGCGGAAGTCCGAGCTCCTTAAGGCTCTTTCCGAGCTTAGTCGCAGGAAAAATTCCGTCGGGGCCGCTCTCATAGCTAACCTCCCCGACATAAATTCTGCCACCGAGGTATGTGCCGGTTGCGATAATAACCGTCTTGCATTTAAAAATCGCAAGCATTTGAGTTTTTAGCTCGTAGCCGTCGTCTGTCTTTTTTATATTGGTAATCTCCGCCTGCCTGAGCTCAAGATTTTCCTGAAGCTCGAGCTTATGCTTCATGGTGTCGGAGTATTTTCTTCTGTCAATCTGCGCGCGTAGTGAATGAACCGCAGGACCTTTGCCGCGGTTGAGCATACGCGACTGCAAAAAACACTCGTCGGCGGTTTTACCCATCTCTCCGCCGAGGGCGTCAAGCTCACGCACAAGGTGTCCCTTCGCTGTGCCGCCGATTGACGGATTGCACGGGCAGTTGCCCACAGCGTCCATATTAATTGTAAAAATAACGGTGTTGCATCCGAGCCTTGCCGCGGCAAGCGCCGCCTCAATTCCTGCGTGGCCTGCGCCGATTACGGCAACGTCATATTCACCTGCAAAATAATCCATAAAAATCTTCCTTTATTTTCCCACACAGAAGTTGTGGAAAACTCTGTCGAGCACTTCGTCGCTTGTTTTTTCTCCTGTCATTTCGAGCAATTCAGAAATCGCGTCCTCTAAGGACACCGTAACCGCGTCATAGGTAAGTCCCAATTCAAGCGCCTGCTTTGCCTCTTTAACGGATTTGAGCGCGTTGCTTACATTCGCACGCTGGCGCTCATTCGAGAGAATTCCCTCGCTGGGGTTGAGCCTTGCAGTGCCTGCAATCTTCTCAACCGCGGTGATAATATCCTCTTTGCCCTCTCCATTTGCGGCAGAAATATATATTATATTGCTTATCTTAGATTTTATCTTGTCTAAATCAAGCTTATTTTCCAAATCAGTTTTATTAATTATCGCTATAGTCGGCACGCCCTGTGAGGCTTCAATCAAGTTATAATCATCCTCGCTGAGCGTTTGACTGTTGTCAAAAACCGCGAGCAGAAGTCCGCACTGTTCAAGGCGCTTCTTTGCGCGGTCAACGCCGATTTTTTCAACCGCGTCGTCGGTGTTTCTCAATCCTGCTGTATCGCTAAGCCTTAAAATGACGTCGCCTACAACAACGGTGTCCTCGACAATATCCCTCGTCGTGCCTGGAATATCGGTGACAATGCTCTTTTCACTGCCCGAAAGCAAGTTCATAAGCGTGCTTTTGCCGACATTCGGACGTCCTGCGATAACGGTGTCAATTCCCTGCTTTACCGCCTGTCCGGCGTCGTAGGTCGAGAGCATTTTTTCAAGCTCATTAACGGCGCTGTCGCAGGTCGAGTAAATCATATCGTCATCGACCTCGGCAATATCCTCCTCGGGATAATCCGCCCAAGCGGAAAGATGGGCGGTAAGCGACAGCAAGTCATCCTTAACCGCGCTGATTTTCCGTCTTAGCACGCCTTCCTTTACACACATAGCCGAGCGCGCGGCTCCTCTGCTCTTCGCGGTAATAATATCAATTACCGCTTCCGCCTCGGTCAAATCAATTTTACCGTTTAAGAACGCGCGCTTGGTAAATTCTCCCGGCTCGGCAGGAACAGCTCCTGCGTCGAGCACGGCGCGTAAAACCTGCTTTGTTATGTAAACTCCGCCGTGGCAGGAAAGCTCAACAACATTTTCGCCGGTATAGCTGTGCGGAGCTTTGAAAACAAGCGCAACCGCCTCGTCAAGCTCCTCATTATTATATATAATTTTTCCGAAAGCCGCGGTATAGCCCTTCATTTCGGCAAGCTTTTTTGAATTTATATTCTTAAAAACTCTGTCAGCGATAACAGCGGAGTCCTCGCCTGAAATTCTGATTACTCCGACTCCGCCCTCGCCCTGGGCTGTACTTATTGCGGCAATAGTTTTGTTATCATTCATAGCAGTTAAATTAAAAGGGCGGAAAAATCTCCGCCCTAACTTTAGTTTTATTTTGCTTTCCTATAATTTGAAAAGCTTATTTATCAAGTCTTCCGTAAAGTCCTGTTTCGCCGCCTTCATTGAGCGGAACTCTGTCGGGATTTACAGACGCGCTTTTTGAGCGGTTGTTTGAATTGTAGGAACGTCTTGAACCGCCTCTGCGGTTGTTGTTATATCCGCCCTTGCGGTTACCCTTAACCTTTGGGTCGGGACCGATAACAACGTGTCTTGCCGCTCCCTCTCCCTCGCTCCAAGAGATTGCACCGTTAACCTTCTGAACAGAGGTGTGGATAATTCTTCTCTCGTAGGGGTTCATAGGCTCAAGCGAGGTCTTTTTACCTGTCTTGATAGCCTTGAAAGCAAGCTTTCTGCCGAGACTTTCAAGAGTTTTCTCTCTTTTCTCGCGGTAATTACCTGTGTTTACGGTAACCTTAATATAAGGATCCTCGCTGTGATTTGCAACAAGGCTTGTAAGGTATTGGAGAGCGTCGAGAGTCTCTCCCCTTCTGCCGATTACAAAGCCAACGTCCTCGCCCGAGAGATTAAACTCTACAGCGCCTTCTTCGCTCTTCTTCTCAACCTCAACAGAGGAGAGCTGCATTTTATCAAGTACTTCCCTCAAGAACTTCTCAGCCTTTTCCTCGGGAGTGTCCTTGATGATAATTCTAACCTTAGCGGGAGCTCCGCCGAAAAGACCGAACATTTTTTTCTCAGCCCTCTGAATAAGCTCAAATTCAACATCGTCGGTCTCGTCAAGTCCCAACTGTTTTTTTGCGTCGTTAAGAGCCTCAAGCTCGGTATCTCCGACGCCGATAACTTCTTTTAACATAATATTTTCTTCTCCTGTTTTTTACGGTTAAAAAACAATTTACTTTTTCTTCTTATTCTTATTTTTATTGTTTACCGAAGCAACCGCCTTTTCCTGCGGCGCGTAAACATACGGCACCTTAGCCTCGTTTTCAAACATGAGCGCTGCGTGCCTTGCTTCACTTTTCGCGTTAAGCTGAACGGGTCCGAGAACCTTTGCAAGAATAATCGACTGTACCAAGCTGAGTAATGCCGAAATAATCCAGTAGAAGGACATAGCCGCGGGTACGCTGTAGGCGATATAAGCCGAGAAAAGCGGAAGCGCGTACATAAGAACCTTCATACAGCCCTGCTGCTGGTTCATCTGATTTTTGTTCACTCTCTGCATTACAAACTGTGAACCTACGTTTGAAACAAAGCAGAGGATTGGGAACAGAAGATACCATGACCAGAAGCCGAAGTCCGAGGGAACCATAAGCAGATCAACGCCGCCGAAAATTGTAAATCCGTTAGAAAATAAGTGGATTTTGTCGATGTCAGCCGCGCTGAAAAGTCCCTGAATAGCTTCGGTATTCGCAATGTTCGGGAATACCCTTAAGAGCGCAATCTGCTGATAAGCAGGGTTTGCGCTTGAAGCGTATCCGGGAATCTGCTGAATATAAGCTACAGCCTTGTTAACGCTGTCGGCGTTGATGTGCAGAGTATTTGTAAGGGGATACGCAACGGCGTAGAACACGCCGAATAGAACAAGCATCGGAACAATCATTGTAAGGCAGCCGCCCATGGGCTTTACGCCTTCTTTTTCATAGAGCTTGTTCATCTCTTCCTGAAGGAGCTGGCGGTTATTGCCGTACTTTTCCTGAAGCTCCTTCTGCTTTTTTGACAGTCTTGCAGTGCCTGCCATTGACTTTTGCTGCTTTACAGAGAACGGGAACAGCACAAGTTTAATTACGATTGTAAATACAATAATCGCAATACCGAAATTCTGAAATACGTAGAATAATGCCCAAAGCAGATATCCGAGGAAGTATCCGAGAAAACCGAAAATTTGCATAAATTTACCTCATCGTTATTTTTTCTTTTTTTCCGGGACGGGATCGTACCCGCCCTTGGCAAACGGATTGCAGCGTAAAAAACGCCATATTGTCAGAGCGCTGCCCTTTAACGCTCCGAAACGCTCTATAGCCTCCAGTCCGTACTGCGAACACGTAGGGGTGTATATGCAGCGGGCTTTAGTATAAGGAGATATTGCGGACTGATAAAATCTGATTAAAGCCATTAAAACTTTTTTCATAATAATCTACCGTTAATAACCGTGAGGATTAGCTTTTACTTATAACGCCTGCCTGTTCAAGCTGCTTTTGCATTGCGCTTAACACAACCTGAGATTTTACGAACGGCGTTTTTCCTCTCGCTACAAAAATAATATCGTAGCCGGAATTGAGTTTGGAATAAAGTTGATAATATGAGGCTCTTATAACTCTTCTTGCTCTTGAGCGTTTTACTGCGTTGCCAATTTTTTTACCTGTAGTAATGCCGTATCTTACGTTATCCGACCGGTTTTTTATTACATAGGTAACAAGCACGGGACTTACAAAGGATTTTCCTCTTTTATAAATTCTCGAAAAATCTCTGTTTTCCTTGACCGTAACATACTTACCCATAACAATACCTCGGCGGATATAATTAAAGAAAGACCACAATTAAAAGTGGTCGTTCTTTAGACTATTTAATAAACAACATATAAATAAAATGCGGCTGTTTTAAGTCGTTGCGTTTTGAAAAGTTCAAAAGCAAGGCTTATGAAAAACATCCGCTTTTACAGTTTGTTATTCACTAAACGCCTTAGTAAGACAACCTTTTTCTGCCCTTAGCTCTTCTTCTCGCCAAAACTTTTCTGCCGTTAGATGTAGCCATTCTCTTTCTGAAGCCGTGCTCTTTTTTTCTGTGAAGCTTTTTAGGCTGATATGTTCTCAACATACTCAAAAACCCTCCCTTCGAAATTATAAGGTTAAAAAGCATATCGGAATATAGTGGAATGTAATGCTTTTTACTTCCTTTTTTAGGTTTCGGAGCAGAGGAATAAACCTACTGCCCTATCCTTGCAATATAGCATTATAGCTTATTTTATCAAATCCGTCAAGTTTTTTTTGCCGTTAAAAATTCACCACTAAATATAGTTATTTTTGAAACTTTGATAACAACTTATAGTGTGTTGAAATTTTTGAAAAATCAAAATCAAAATACTTCAAAAAAGTTTTGACATTTTAAACTAAAATTCTCTATATATACATTTAAAATGTAATTCTTAATAAAGTCAAAATGCTTGCATTTTATTCGCGGTTGGAGTATAATTATTTAGAATGGAATTATTGTGGGTTAATTTGCGACTACAGGAATTTTTGATTATTTAAATATGTAAAACGGGCACAATCACCTTAACCCGCAAAACAATGCCCTATGAGGATGTGGAGGAGAAAATGGATTCATTTAACGACGCTTGGGAGCTGATATGCTCCTACTGCAAAACAAAAATTACGGACGTGGCTTACAATACATGGATCAGCAGGATTAAACCGCTCAACCTTGACTTTGAAAGCAACACGGCTTATCTTATCGTTCCGAACGATTTTCACAGACAGACTATTAAAAGATGCTACATTCCGCTGTTAAACGAAGCGTTTGAGGCTATCTTTGACAATAAATTCAACATCGCGCTTAAAACTCCGGATGAAGCAAATATCAGCACGCCTGCTCCGGAGGTTATCAGCGAGGAAACAAACGCAAACTATGAGTACACCTTCGATACCTTTATCGTAGGCTCGTCAAATAAATTTGCTCACGCGGCTTGCCTTGCGGTTGCAACAAATCCGTCAAAGGCATACAATCCTCTTTTCCTGTACGGCAATTCGGGACTTGGAAAAACCCACCTGCTTTACGCCATCGGAAACGAGATTAAAAAGAACAACCCCGATATGGTTATCTGCTATATCAAGGGCGACGACTTTACAAACGAGCTTATCGAAAGCCTGCGTCAGGCAAAGATGAGCGAGTTCAGACATAAGTACAGACACGCCGACGTGCTGTTGGTGGACGACGTTCAGTTTATCGGCGGCAAGGAGAGTACCCAGGAGGAATTCTTCCACACCTTTAACGCGCTTCACGAGGCGAGAAAGCAGATTGTACTCACCTCAGACCGTCCGCCGAAGGAAATCAGAACCCTTGACGACCGTCTGCGCTCGCGCTTTGAGCAGGACTTAATTGCCGACATTCAGCCGCCTGATTTGGAGACGAGAATTGCAATCATTAAGCGCAAGGCTGAGCTTGTCGACATTGAGCTGTCGAACGAAATCTGCGAGTACATAGCCAAAAAGCTAAAGGCAAATATCCGCCAGCTTGAGGGCACTGTTAAAAAACTAAAGGCAAAATCACTTCTTAATAATGAAAAGCCCTCTCTCACTTCCGTTCAGGAGGTTATCGCGGACGTTCTCAACAACGACGTTCCGCCCGAGGTAACGGTTGAGAGAATTATTGACGAGGTTGCGCGCACCTACGGCGTAACTCCCGAGGAAATCCGCTCTCAGAAAAACAAGAGCGCTAACATCAGCAACGCGCGTCATATAGCAATCTACATCACAAGGCAGATTACAACGCTCTCTATGGTAAATATCGGTGAGGAGTTCGGTCACCGTCACTACTCAACGGTAATTTACTCAATTCAAAAGGTAGAGAACCTTATTAATAAGGACAGAAAAGTAAAAGAGCTTATTGACGACACAATCAAGAACATTCAGGACAGATAAATTTATCCTATAAACTAACATCTTTCAATATAGAAAATTATGTCAGAACGTTGATAATGTTTAACTTTGTCAGTCAATGTTAACGGGTGTTAAAATTTTATAAACATCATTCATTAAATTTTTAATAACACGGTGTTGATAAAAAAACCGAACAGACAAGCCGTCTTAAGGCACTTTTCCATATTTTAACACTGCCTACTACTACTACTGAAATTTAAAAGAATATATCATCAGAGGAGATATACGAAATGAAAATTACCTGTTCCAAAACAGATTTGGTTTCTGCCGTTTCAAACGTATCAAGGGCAGTTTCTTCAAAATCTTCAATTCCTGCTCTTGAGGGCGTACTTGTAAAGGCATACGGAGATAAGCTCAATATCTCGGGCTACAACCTCGAAATCGGAATTACCACCGATATCGAAGCCTCAATTATTAAAGAGGGAGAAATCGTAATCGGCGCAAGGCTGTTCCTCGATATCGTAAGAAGACTTCCTGAGGAGGTCGTTACAATCGAGACCGACGACAGAATGGTAACCTATATCACCTGCGGACAGGCGGATTATAAAATTATGGGTATGTCGTCCGTTGAATATCCCGACCTGCCAAACTTTGAACAGACAGATTCAATCACTCTCAGCTCAAAGGTATTAAGAGATATGATTCGCCAAACCGTTTACGCGGTAAGCGAAAATATGGCGAAGCCGATTTACACAGGCTCATTATTTGAAATTGACAATTCAACCCTTACTATAGTTGCAATCGACGGCTACAGAATGGCTATCAGAAAAGAGAACGTCGATACCGAGAGAAGTAATTCTTTTGTTGTACCCGGCAAGACCCAGCTCGAAATTTTGAAGCTCCTTACCGAGGACGACGAGCCGGTTGATATTATTATCGGTCAAAGGCACATCACCTTTAAGGTTAAGAGCTACAGGGTAATTTCAAGACTTATCGAGGGTACTTTCATCGACTACAAGGCTACGGTTTCAACGGAAGAAAAAACCGTCCTCGTAATCTCTACACGCAAGCTGATTGAGTCGGTCGAGAGAATGTCGCTTCTCAATAACGAGAGAACTCCCAGCCCCGTAAGGTGTAAGTTCCTTGAAAACGAAATCAGACTTTCCTGCGCCTCGGCTGTCGGAAGCGCAAAGGATGTTATCGACGTTGACATCGCAGGAGAGAGCGTAGAAATCGGCTTTAACAACAAATATATGCTCGACGCGCTCAAGAATACCGACACCGACGAGGTTAAGCTCGTGCTCAACGGTCCGGTTTCTCCGATTATTGTAAAACCCGTTTCGGGCGACAGCTTTTTGAGCATTGTTGTGCCGATGAGGCTTGCTAATGAAAACTGAGAATATAAAAATTAACACAGAATATATTAAGCTTCAGGATTTGCTGAAGCTCAGCGGAGAGGCGTATACCGGCGGAATGGCGAAGGTCGTTATTCAAAACGGCGAGGTCAAGGTCAACGGCGAGGTCTGCACCATGCGCGGAAAAAAGCTGAGACCCGGCGATACCGCCGAGTATAACGGAACTCTGATTAATGTTGAATAAATGAAGGTTAACAGCTTAAAATTTCAAAATTTCAGAAATTTAGACGACGCGGAAATTTTTCCCTGCGAATGTGTAAATATAATTTACGGCGACAACGCACAGGGAAAAACAAATATCATCGAAGCGCTTTGGTTGTTCTGCGGAGGCCATTCGTTCAGAACCGCTAACGCGCGTGAAATGATAAAGTGGGGAAAGGACTTTTCACGGCTCGAATGTGAATTTTACGGTCAGGAGAGGGAGCAAAACGCTTCTCTCGGTTTTTCAGCGACGAAAAAAAATGTGAAAATCAACGGTGTTGAAAAGCGCTCCTCGTCCGCGCTTATAGAAAAATTCTGCGCGGTTGTTTTTTCTCCCGAAAATCTCAGCCTTATCAAAAGAGGTCCGGGGGAGAGAAGAAATTTTATAGACAGCGCAATCTGCCGCGAAAAGCTGAAAAACGCGGTAATGCTTTCAAAATACAACCGCCTTATCGCTCAGAGAAACGCCCTGCTTAAGGACGTGCTGAGAAATCCCGCGCTCGAATCAACGCTCGATATCTGGGACGACCAGATTATTATGTCGGGCGCAAGGCTCTTAAAACAGCGACTTGAGTTTGTAAATATGATAACTCAAAAGGCGGCGGTGTATCACAGCGGAATTTCAAAAAATAAAGAGGAGCTCGAGCTTAAATATATTTCAAGCGTAGGCGCCGAGTACAGCGACAGCGTGGAAGAAATTGAAGAAAAAATGCGCTCAAAGTACAGTGCAAACCGTCAAAACGAAATTGCCTGCGGAGTAACGCTTGCAGGACCTCACCGCGACGACGTTGAGGTTATCATAAATGGCAAAAACGCAAAGTCGTTTGCCTCTCAGGGACAGCAGCGGAGCGCTGTATTGTCGCTAAAGCTCGCGGAAGCCGCCGTACTCAGAGAAAAAATGGGCGAGGAGCCCGTAATTTTGCTCGACGACGTACTGTCCGAGCTTGACAACAGCCGTCAGGACTATCTGCTAAACGAGCTTGAAGGCTGTCAGGTTTTTATAACCTGCTGTGAAAAATCAAACAAAGAACAGCTTAAACAGGGAAAGGTTTTCCTTGTGAATAACGGCAAAATTTCAGAGGAAGAAAACTGATATATGTATTTGCATTTGGGAAACGACGTTGTAATAAATACCGAAAAAATCGTCGCAATGTTTGACATCGACGCCTGCACGGTTTCTAAAAAAACACGTGATTTTTTGGCGGCGGCTCAAAAAAACGGCGAGGTTATCAACGTGTCCTACGAGCTGCCGAGGTCGTTTGTAGTTTGTAATGATAAAGGCAAAACAAGCGTTTATATTTCTCAGCTTTCAACCAAAACCTTGTCGAGAAGAAAACTGAGCTTATAAATTTGAAGGTATATAAATTAATTTTACGGAGAGAGCTATGAACAGGAAAAACAGATGTCCGTACTGCGGAAAAAGAATTACATACTGGGAAAGATTTTCTTACAGGAGAAAGGCGGAATACGTCTGTTCCCGATGCGGAAAGGAAAGCCATGTATTTATCAACAAAAAGGTAATTTTGGTGTTTATCATCTGCGCAATTATCTCCGCGGCGATTTTGACCGCTTGGATTGCGCTGAATATGGTGAGCAATCCGCTCGGAATTTTGGCAGTGGCAATTCCGCTGATCATCTTCGGACTTGTATCTCCGAATTTCGTAAAATTCGATCCGCTTAAAAAGTATCAAAAGTCTATGGAAGCAAAGCGTGCAGGAATTGAGTACTCCGACAATCTCTCAATCTCCGAGCTCGACGACGAAATCGGCTACGCCGAGGGTTCAAACCAGTTCCAGATTAACAACGACGTGTTTAATAAAATAAAGGCAGAGCGCAACGCGGCTAAAACTCAGACGGAAAATGAGGATTTGGTTTCAAATTCAACTGAGCTTAATTCTCAGGAAAAGCCCTATGTTGAGGTTATAAGCGACGTTAGGGAAAACCACGCAGGAACTGAGGATTCTCCTCTAAAAAAGCTTCATTCCGAGGGTACAAGGATAAACAGGAGCCGTCATTATATTGAAACTCCCGAGGCTGAGCCTGTTTCGGCAGAGGAAGCAATCTTCGGCAATGAGGAAGCTCCCGAGCCTAAAAAGACTGAAAAAAACGACAATAACAGATATTCCGCCAACAGAAGGTTTTAATAATTATGGCTAATCTGTTTTTACCGTCCCTGCCTGTCTGTCCGCACTGCAAGACAATTTACAGGTACGGCGACGTCAGAAAATTAATTTTTAAGAAAGAACAAGAATGTTACCACTGCAAAAAGAGATTTAAAATTTCAAAGAAAAAGCTGATTGTAATGTTTATCGAATACCTGATTATTTTAATCGCGGTAAATTTACTGCTAATCGGCTTTGCAGGAGTAAATCTTATAACTCTATTTATAATTAACGTTGTATTAACGGCATTGGCGTTAACGCTCGTGCCTTACTATATTTTGTTTGTTGAAAAGAAGTAGATAATGAATATTCGGAGGATTTTATGGATAGTGTAGAAAAGAATATTGAACAAACCGAAGAAAACATTGAGATAACCAAGGTTGAACAGGAATACGGCGCGGATGAAATTCAGGTTCTCGAAGGACTTGAAGCGGTAAGAAAACGTCCGGGCATGTATATCGGCTCAACCGGTCCCCGAGGACTTCATCATCTGGTTTATGAAATTGTTGATAACTCAATCGACGAAGCGCTCGCAGGCTACTGCTCAAAAATTGACGTTGTAATCGAGCCCGGCGATATCATCAGAGTTACCGATAACGGCAGAGGAATTCCCGTCGGCGTAAACAGCAAGACAGGTCTTCCTGCGGTTACCGTTGTATTTACCGTGCTCCACGCAGGCGGTAAGTTTGGCGGCGGCGGATACAAGGTATCCGGAGGTCTCCACGGCGTAGGCGCGTCGGTTGTTAACGCGCTTTCCGAATGGCTCGAGGTTAAGGTTTGCGACGGCGAGGATATTTATTTCCAGCGTTATGAGCGCGGAAAAATTATCAACGAGCTCGAAAAAATCGGCAAGTCCGACATCAAGGGCACAGAGGTTCGCTTCAAGGCTGACCCCGAGATATTCAAGGAAACCACAATCTATGATTATTCGGTGCTCGAAAGACGTTTAAGAGAGCAGGCGTTCCTCAACGCAGGCGTTCACATTGAACTCAGGGACGAGCGCAATCCCGAAGAAATCATCAAAAACAACTTCCACTATGAGGGCGGAATAAAGAGCTTTGTAGAGTACATCCACAAAAAACGCTCGCTGGCTGTTATTCATCCCGACGTAATTTACTTTTCCTCAAAGAACGAGGAGGACACCGTAGCGGTAGAAATCGCTATGCAGTACAACGAAAGCTACAACGAAAATCTGCTGACCTTCGCCAATAATATCCACACAACCGACGGCGGTACTCACGAGGAAGGATTTAAGCGTGCCCTGACCTACGTGATGAACGACTACGCGCGCAAGTTCGGCAAGTTAAAGGATAACGATAAAAACCTAAGCGGCGAGGACGTCCGCGAGGGTATTACGGCGATTATCAGCGTTAAGCTAAAGGAAGCCCAGTTTGAGGGACAGACCAAGGCAAAGCTCGGTAATACAGAGGTAAGAACAATGGTAGACAAGCTTGTCCGCGACAAGCTGATGACCTACCTCGAGGAAAATCCCGCGGTTTCAAAGGCAATCTTTGAAAAGGCTCTCGCCTCGGCAAGGGCGCGTGAAGCCGCGAGAAAGGCGAGAGAGAACGTAAGGAGAAAATCCGCTCTCGAATCCGCCCAGCTTCCCGGTAAGCTTGCGGACTGCCAGTCGCGCGACAGCAGCGAAACTGAAATTTTCATCGTCGAGGGAGACTCGGCGGGCGGCTCTGCAAAGGGCGGCAGAGACAGAAGAATTCAGGCAATTCTTCCTCTCTGGGGTAAAATGCTCAATGTTGAAAAGGCGAGAATCGACCGCGTTTACGGCAACGACAAATTAATGCCGGTAATCACCGCGCTCGGCACGGGTATCGGTGACGAATTCGACCTTGAAAAACTCAGATACGATAAGGTTATCATCATGGCGGATGCCGATGTCGACGGCTCGCATATCCGCACACTTTTGCTGACCTTCTTCTTCAGATATATGAAGCCCCTTATCGAAGCCGGCCACGTTTATATCGCTCAGCCGCCGCTTTACAGGATTACAAAGGGCAAGGAGCATAAATACGCTTATTCCGACATTGAACGCGATCAGATTTTGGCACAGATTGAGGGAAAAACCGAGATTCAGCGTTACAAAGGTCTCGGTGAGATGGACTCCGAACAGCTTTGGGAGACCACAATGAACCCCGATTCAAGACTTATGCTCAGGGTAGAACTCAGCGACGCCGAGGC
>ONPH01000154.1 GCA_900319655.1 uncultured Eubacteriales bacterium | reverse complement strand
TGCAGCGCATTATTATATTGTCGTCGTTTATTCCGATGATCACGGGCTCGGGCGGTAACGCCGGCTCGCAGGCTTCGGTTTCGGTTATCCGTGCTCTGTCGCTTGGTGAAATCGAATTCAAGAGCATTTTCAAGGTGCTTTGGAAGGAGTTTCGCGTAGCGGTGCTCTGCGGACTTACCCTCGCGGTGGCCAATTTCATAAAGCTGCTTGTATTCGACCTAAGAGGCTATGAGGGCACGGGCGCCCCAATGCTTATCGCGCTTGCGGTATCGCTCACTATTTGGGGAACGATCGTTATGGCGAAAATCGTCGGCTCAAGCCTGCCCTTGCTCGCGAAGAAAATCGGCTTTGACCCCGCGGTTATGGCAAACCCGCTTATTTCAACGGTCTGCGACTCGCTGTCGCTGCTGATTTACTTTGCGGTAGCCACTCTTATTATCCCTCAGCTTACACAAATTTGACAGATGTTTTTACGGCGCGTACGGCTTCGGCTGTGCGCGTTTTATTTTTTTGAAAAAATTTTTAAAATATTTAAAACTTTTAAAACCTTTTGATTCTTTGAATCGTTATATTAATGTCAGAAACAAAAACCAAAGCCGAAAAAAGCCTAAACATCGACAAAAACGGCATTTTGGTATTGACAAAATTTTACAATAGTATAAAATAATAAGAGAAAAAGGAGATTTATTATGAAAAAGTCACTAAAAAGAATCATCACAACAATTTTGGCGGTAGCAACCGTCGGTTCAACAGCCGTACTGTTCGCGGGCTGCGGAGAAAAGTCGGACGAGGAAAAGGTTAAGGACGCTCTGAATGATTTTGCAGCGGGAGCGATGAACGATTTGAGCGAGATGAATGACTTGGGTGAGTTATCATCGCCGGAAACCGAACCGCAAAAGGAAACTGTTAAGCTGGACCTGCTCAACAAAATCATTTCCGACAAGCTTTACACAGTAAAGTATTACGACGATAGCGACTACTACAATGGATTTTATATCCGTTTAAACGACACCGTTGATATCGACGGATATACTGTCGAACTTCGCGAAAAAACAGATAAATATGACTATAATCCCAATACCATGTGGGATATAAAAAAAGGCGGCGAAAAGCTTGCGTCGTTTGTTATGACAAGGGACACAGAGGCGACAAAAGAAATCAGTAACAACAAAATCGTTGTTTCGATCGGAGAAGGTACTCCGTTTTCGGAAGAAAACAGCGAAGTTGAATTTGAATTCACGGAAACCAGCCGTGACAATATCGCGATAGACGTTCCTGCCGAGCTGACTGAGGCCGAATGCAAGCAGCATATGGACGAGCTTAAAGAAGCGGCTTCGGTTGAGTTCAAGAAGGACAACATGTACAGTTCTTATAAAACTCCGAAGCTGGACGGCGTATATTATTTCCCCGGTGACGCCGCTAACGCGCGTGTGATATTTGTCTATTCGGTAAATTATTTTGATCAGGACAGCATCGTTTACGTTGAATCAGACCGCCCCTTTATCTTAGACGGAGAGTTGAATTTCTTTAGTATCGATTCAAACTTTATAGGTTCAAAAAGCGATATAGAACACGGTTACGCTTCCGGAGCGGTCGATTTGACACAAGGCACAAAGATCGGCTAAAAAATCAAGCGGCACGCAGGTTGCTGCGTACCGCCCTCTTGCGGGAAATAACAATGATTTTAGCATTTCGCCTCTGCTGCGTGCGCTCAACCCGGCTTGCGGCAACGCGCTTTTGAGCACGGCGTGCCGGACGGCGCTTCTTCGGAAACAATATCGCCTTAACAGGTCCGCTTACCGCGTAGCAGATAAATGTAATGATACAAAAGTTGATTAAAAAATTTAACATGTTCAAAACCTCCCATTCGGACAAGTTTTCACTCGCCCTATACTTTAATTATACGCGGGCAACTGTCCCATAAAAAGGACTTTGAACGATAAACTCGAACGTTTTTTTGCTTTTTAAAAAGCGTTAAATAAATATTTTAAAGAAAAAGGAGAAACAACAATGAAAAAGACATTAAAAAGAATCGTAATCGCAATCCTGGCAGTTGCAACAGTAGCTTCAACAGCTTTCGTATTCGCGGGCTGCGGCGAGAAGTCGGATGAGGAAAAGGCAAAAGACGCCGTTAACTCAATGATGGATCAATTGAAGGATCTCGCGAACTAAGGTTTAAAAGCAACAAAAGGTGATTTAGGAGCTGAATTATGAACACTTCAAATCTGGTGAATTTGGCGCTAAAGGGCGATAACGCCGCAAGAACGGAGCTGTATAACCTGACTTGCGACAAGGCGTTTTCACTCGCTCTGCAGATGACCAAAAACAAGGAAGAAGCGGAGGATATTTTACAGGATTCGTATATAAAGGCGTTTTCAAGCCTTCAGACGATGACCAATGCCGCAAACTTTCCCTCGTGGTTTTACTGCATAGTGTCGAACAAGTGTAAGGATTACTTAAAATCAAAGCGCCGCGGCGTTATGATGTTCTCAGACCTTGAGGGTGAGGACGACAACGGCGACGAGCGTGAGTTTGAGCTTGAGGACACAAGCGAGGACTATTCACCGGAGGCGAATGCGGATGTGAACGAAACCGCAAGGCTTATCCGCGAGATGATCGACAACCTGCCCGAGGATCAGCGCATGGTAGTAATCATGTACTACCTCAACAGGCTTACGATAAAGGAGATAGCTCAGGCGCTTGATGTGTCGGAAAACACCGTAAAAAGCCGCCTGAGATACGCCAAGCAGAAGATTAAGCTCGACGTTGAGGATCTTGAGAAGAAGGGTACAAAGCTCTACGGTATTGGCGGAGGCATGCTGTTTGCGTTCATTATTTGGCTGCTTAAAACACAGGCGGCGGCTTCGGATCCGCCCGCTGCGGCAACGGTCATTTCCAATATTTCAACGGTTGCGGGCACGGTATCCAACGCTGCTAACGTCAATCAAATCGGCTTGGGAAACGAGGTTCAGCGCATTCATTCGACGGGCAGCGTTCAAAAGATCAATGCGGCAAAGCAGGCGCATTACCGCCCGACAACTCAGGTTCCCGAAACACCGACACATTACCGTCCGACAACACAGGTTCCCGATAACCCGTCGTATTACCGCCCGACCAATCAAGCTCCCGAAACACCGACACACTACCGCCCGACAACGCAGGTTCCCGATAATCCTTCGTAT
>ONPH01000145.1 GCA_900319655.1 uncultured Eubacteriales bacterium | reverse complement strand
TCAGACAGGTATTGAAACAGGCGAGTATATTCTCAGCGTGGTTAAGAGGATCCGCCCGAACGCCGTTGTGGTGATTGACGCGCTTGCTTCGCGCAGGCTTGAAAGGCTCGGTACAACTCTGCAAATAAGCGACGCCGGAATTTCCCCGGGCGCAGGAGTTGGAAACCACCGCACGAGGATAAACAAGGACACAATCGGCGTTCCGGTGATTTCGGTAGGCGTTCCGACGGTCGTTGACGTTCAGACTCTGGCAGGCGATCTGCTCGGCTTGGAACGTCAGGGAGAGCTTGAAAATCTCCCGAAGCTTAGCAGGAATATGGTTGTTATTCCGCGCGAGATTGATTTGCTTACAGAGCGAGCCTCACGCCTGCTCGGATTTGCGCTGAACGCCGCTTTGCAGGACAGATTCAGCCTGAGCGAGCTTGTCGAGCTGATGTAATAAAATACCACCCTGTCCGCATATATATACTTGGGTGGTAATGTGAAAATCAAAGGAAAAATCTTAAAGCTGCTAAAGGCGACAGTCGCGTTTTCACTCGTGTTTTTGGCGGCTTTTTGTGTTATTCGCAGACTTCCGGAGTGTTTTGACCCTCAGAGCGGAGCGCTTGCCGCCGCGGCGTTTACATTGACCGACGGCGTGTATCCCGTGCAGGCAGGTACAGAGCCTGAGTTAACCGAAGAAACTCAGCAAACCCTGCCTGTCAAGCAGGATAAGGAAAAGAGCGTTAAAACTTCGACTTCAACATCGGCAAAAGTCCGCGATAAGACAGGCTATTACGACAGTCTTGCCCCTCATAAGGGCGAGGAAAAGTATGAAGTCGCTCAAAAGCAAATCGGCTTTGACGGCACGGCGGTAGGGGAGTGCTGCGTTAAGAATAAAACCGGGCTCGATTTTGATTTTGAGAGCCTTTTAAACGCTCCGCTCACGTTTAAAACCGAGAAAAATTCATCCTCTCCGCAGGTGCTTATCTACCATACCCATACAACCGAGGCGTACCTCGACGAAAGCGTCGATTATTTTTACGAAAGCTATTATTCCCGAACGCAGAATACGGATTTCAGCGTTGTGGCGGTGGGCGATAAAATAGCTCAGGAGCTCGAGAAAAACGGAATAAAAACCCTGCACGACACCACGGTTCACGACTCTACATACAACGGCGCTTACGACCGCAGCGCTCAGACCGTTCAGGCGGATATGGCGGAAAACAGCTCGATGAAGGTCGTGCTCGATATCCACCGCGACGCGCTCGGTACAGACGAGCGGAAGGTAAAGCCTGTTTTTGAGTACGACGGAAAGCAAGGCGCTCAGATTATGGTGCTGTCGGGCTGCGATTACTACGGAGAGAGGGATTTTGACCACTGGCAGAACAACCTGAATTTCGCGCTGAAAATCCAAAATACAGCGGAAAAGCTCTACCCCGGAATGACCAGACCGCTCAGCTTTGACTTTTTTGCCTATAACGAATATATTTGCGACGGTTCTCTGCTTATCGAGGTCGGCTCGGACGCGAATTCAATCGACGAGGTAGAGTACACGGGTACTTTGCTCGGAAAGGTTTTGTCCGAGGTGTTAAGTTAAAAATAATGATTTAACAGGTTTATCTATAAAATATATGTTTTCTTATAACCAATCTCTGTCAAAATTGCTATTGAAATACACCCTCTTGTTTGGTATAATAGCTATATATGCACACAATATATTGATTTACCGCAATTTACAGTGAGGTATTGATATGAAACACAGCAAGCTGGGTGCAAGAGTATTTGCAATTTTGTTCGGCGTAATGCTGTTGCTTTTCGGCACATTCGGAGTTCTGGCGGATAACGATGACAGCAGTTCATCGGGTTCATACGTTCCGGACGAGCCTGCTCAGACAGAATATGTTCCGCCTGAGACCGAGGCTCCCCAACCCGAAACCGAAGCTCCTCAGCCCGAGCCTGAAACCGCTGCGCCTCAGCCTGAGACCGAGGCGCCCAAGCCTGAGATTGAGACTGAAGCCCCTCAGCGTGAGACAGAAGCTCCTCAGCAGGAGACCGAAAGACAAATTAATAACATCGACAACAACTCAAACACCGGAACAACCGAGTTCTTTATTCCGCCTACGGTTCCCAAAACCGTCAGCCAAAAGACCTACTCCACAAACAAGGCGTTCGGCGCGGCCTCGTGGATTTGCGTGGCTGTCGGAATTGTTGTAATTCTCGCCGTTGCCATAAGTACAAAGGCAGGCGGAAGGAAAAACCGCGGCGTATGAGCGAGTATAAAATAGGCGGAGTACGCCTGAATTCACGCGCGCTTTTAGCGCCGATGGCAGGCATCAGCGACCGAGCCTACCGCGAGCTTTGCGTAAGTTTCGGCGCAGGCTACTGCGTCAGCGAAATGGTCAGCTCCAAGGCGCTCTCATTTAAGGACAAAAAGAGCGAGGAGCTTATGAAAACCTCGGACAAGGAACGTCCGTGCGGAATTCAGATTTTCGGTGACGAGCCGTCAACAATGGCTCAGGCGGCGCTGTCGGCTATGAAGAATAACCCCGATATCATCGACATTAATATGGGTTGTCCGGCTCCGAAAATCAGCGGAAGCGGAAGCGGCTGCGCCCTGATGAAAAATCCCAAGCTGTGCGGCGAGATTGTAAAGGCGGTTGTCGAAGTCAGCCCCGTGCCCGTAACGGTAAAAATCCGCAAGGGCTGGGACGAGGACAGCATTAACGCGATTGAAGTCGCAGGGATTTGCGAGCAGGCAGGCGCTTCGGCGGTGACAATCCACGGCAGAACCCGCCGTCAGTACTATAAGCCGCCGGTAGATTACGATATAATCCGTCAGCTAAAGCAGAGCGTAGGTATTCCGGTAATCGCAAACGGAGATATTGATTCTGCCGAAAAAGCAAAGAATGTGCTCGAAATAACCGGCGCGGACTTTGTTATGGTCGGCAGGGCGAGCCTCGGAAATCCGTGGATATTTTCACAGATAAATTCACTGCTTGAAAATCCCGAAAAACCGCTGTACTATCCCTCTCTCGACGAAAAGCTGGACGTTATGTGCGCCCACATTGAAAAGATGGTCGAGTTCAAGGGCGAGTATATCGCGCTCAGACAAGCGCGCAAGCTTGTGATGGGCTATTTTAAGGGAATCCGCGGCGCGGCAAAGCTCAGAAATGAAGCAGGAAGAATTGAGACATTGGAAGATTTATACGCCTTAAAGCAGAAGGCGCTTAGTCTTTAAGGCAATACCGCATAATTCAGGTGTGCGGATTGCGCAGCAAGATTTTTCGTCAGGTTGTACAAATAAATCAAGGTAAGGCTGACGCCTTGCCGAG